>JAHJUB010000015.1 GCA_018829455.1 Candidatus Omnitrophota bacterium | reverse complement strand
CCTGGTCGGAACACTGCATTCACAAGGTCTTCCGCGGTATCATTGAGTATGAGGAGGACGGCCGGAAAGAGGTGATTGACAATCTTTTGAAGAGCACCATTTTCCAGGAGACCAAAGAACTCAACAAGCCCTACTGTCTTTCGGTTTTTAAAGATAATGCCGGCGTGGTTGAGTTTGACCAAGAATACGGAGTTGCTTTTAAGGTGGAGACCCACAACCACCCCTCGGCCCTGGAGCCGTACGGCGGCGCGGAAACCGGAATCGGCGGCGTCATCCGGGATATCCTGGGCGTGGGCCTGGGAGCGAAGCCAATTCTCAATACCGATGTCTTCTGTTTTGGACCGCTTGATTATCCTTACGATAAACTGCCCCCTTCCGTTCTGCACCCGCGGCGGATTTACAAAGGAGTGGTGAGTGGCGTGCGCGATTACGGGAACCGGATGGGTATCCCCACTGCCAACGGCGCGATCCTTTTTGACGAGGGCTTCATCGCAAATCCTCTGGTTTACTGCGGTACCCTGGGGCTTATTCCCAGGGATAAGATTGAGAAAGAAGTTAAGCCGGGAGACCTGATTCTGGTAATCGGCGGCCGGACCGGCCGGGACGGAATTCACGGCGCCACCTTCTCTTCTTTGAGTTTGAAGAAAGGAATTTCCGCCAGCGTGGTTCAAATCGGCGCGCCCATTACCGAAAAGAAATTTCTGGATGTTCTGTTAGTGGCCAGGGACCAGAACCTTTTTCGCTCCATTACCGATTGCGGCGCCGGCGGGCTCTCTTCCGCGGTCGGCGAATTAGGCAGTGAGACCGGAGCCGACGTCCACCTGGAGCAAGCGCCGCTTAAGTATGCCGGGCTGGCCCCCTGGGAAATCTGGGTTTCCGAGGCGCAGGAACGGATGGTCTTAGCCGTGCCGCCGGAGAATAAGGAAGCGATCAAAGCTCTTTTTGCTTCCGAAGGAGTGGAAGCCACCTTCATCGGAGAGTTTACCGGGACCGGAATTGTACGCCTGTTTTATAAAGAAAAAGAAGCCGGAAATCTGGAAACTTCTTTTTTGTATGACGGCCTGCCCAGAATCCGCAAGACAGCAATCTACCGGACGCCTCCGCTCCAGAAACCGGATTTGCCCGTCAAGCCTGACTATCCGGCTGTCCTGAAGGCGCTGCTCAGCCATCACAATATCGCCAGCAAGGAGAAGGTCATCCGGCAGTACGACCACGAAGTTCAGGGTCAGACCATTTTAAAACCCCTGGTCTCTTTCGGCGGGCCTTCGGACGCGGTTGTCTTAAAGCCGCTTTACACGAAGGGCAAGAAGGGAATCGTGGTCTCCAACGGCGTAAACCTGTACGGTAAACTTGACCCGTATCTTTCCGCGGCTAACGCCATAGACGAGGCCCTGCGCAACCTTACCGCAGTCGGCGGAGATATTCAAAACGCCAGTCTGCTGGATAACTTCTGCTGGGGCGACACCGGAGACCCGGAGATTCTGGGCAGTCTGGTCAGGGCGGCCCGCGCCTGCTATGAAATCGGCCTCGGTTTCGGAACGCCTTTCATCTCCGGTAAAGACAGTCTCAACAACTATTTTGTAACCGAAGAAGGCATTAGAATCTCCATCCCCCCTACCCTGCTTATTTCCGCCGTATCCGTTATCCGGGATGTCAGCCGGGTGGTCTCTATGGATTTGAAGGGGGCGGGAAATCTGGTTTACCTGTTAGGTGAAACCAAAGGCGAGGAATTAGGCGGTTCTCACTATCTTCGGATATTGAAACGGGCTGGCGGCCGGGTTCCGGAAGTGAACGTTGCCAAAGCCAAAAAAAGGATGGTTGCTTTGCACAAAGCGATAAATTCCGGGCTGGTCCTTGCCTGCCATGACCTTTCTGAGGGAGGGCTTGCTGTTTCCGCCGCGGAAATGGCTTTCGGCGGGATGACTGGCCTGGAGATAGATTTAAAACAAGTTCTTTATTCCGGTCCGGCCCGCTCTGACGCAATCCTCTTTTCCGAATCAGCCAGCCGGTTCCTGGTGGAAGTTTCTCCGGCAAACAAAACCAGGTTTGAAAAACTCTTTTCCAATCAGTCGTTCCGTTGTATCGGCGAAACCCTGAAGAAGCCGGTTTTGAAGATAAAAGGCCTGGACAAATCCACCCTCATCTCCGAAGACCTGAAAGCGCTTTTCCAGGTCTGGAAAGATTCCCTGCCCTGGTAATTCTCTTGCCAAATCTTTTTTCCGACCATTTCAGTCGCAATTAGTTTTGGCGGTATGATTTCTTTACAAGGTTTAAGAAGTCGGAGTATAATTAGGGGGAAGGCGTGGGAAGGGTTTAGTTTTCGGGGTCTTCTCCAAAGTGAGTGGGTAAAATTCAAGGATTTTCTTCGATTTCCGGCAACATACAGGTTAAAACTTTCAAGCGTAAATACTCTTGATCTTTCAACCCATAGGCTCTTCGTTGGAAGACACGGATTTTGTTGTT
>JAHJUB010000014.1 GCA_018829455.1 Candidatus Omnitrophota bacterium | reverse complement strand
TTCCATCTCCATGGCCAAGCCCTCCTTTCGGTTTGGTAAGTATATTACCTCACCTACAGGATGGGTATCAAGGGGTACTTGTCTGGGGCGTGATTTTCATCCTCCTTTGTGCCGGTTTACCGGCATGAAAGTTTCATTTGGTTATCTCCTTTTCCGGGCGGCCATCAAATAACCATTCCGTGTGATATTCCCGCACCTTCCCATCAGCATTGGTAACAAGTTTTGGGTCATTCGGGCCGTTGATTTTAAAATAGCCGTGGGCGCCAAAATAGTCGCGCTGAAGAGCAGCCACCTGGGCGGAAAATAGAACCGGGCTGGCCAGCTGGGCGATATAGTCGTAAGCGCTGCTCAAAGCCATCACCGGTAATCCAGCGCTGTGGGCAATCCCGATAAACCGGGCCAGCTTCATTAAATTCTGGCAGACAAAACCGGCAATCTTCGGGTCAGCAAGAAGGTTGGGCAGATCCGGATTGTCTTGATACGCCTTAGTTATTTCATCCAGGAACTGGGCCCGGATGATGCAGCCGGCGCGCCAGATCTGGGCGATTTCTCCCAAATTTAGATTAAACTTATACTCCTTTGAAGCCGCCTGCAGCAAAGCCATGCCCTGGGCATAAGACGCAATCTTGGCGATGTAGAGCGCATCATGACCAAGGTCAATAATTTCTTCCCGCGGGAGGGGATGTAACCCCTCCCCTACATTACCGGTGCTTTTTTGGGCATGCAGGGTTAATATCTGAGACATTTTCAGCCTTAAATCTTTATCCTGAGACATTTCACGAGAGAAGACCGCAGCCGCAATTGAAGGTACCGGAACCAAAAGCTCCAGAGCGCTCTGAATGGTCCAGGTGCCGGTGCCTTTCATCCGCGTGATATCAGCCACCCGGTCTACCAGGTGTTCGCCGGTCTCCTTGTGCTTCTCCTTCATGCTGTCAGCCGTAATTTCAACAAGGTACGAACGCAGGATGTCGTTATTGCCGTTCCACTCGCCCATTATGTCGGCTATCTCCCCGGAACTCATCCCCAGAGCGTTCCGGAAGACCCAGGCGCACTCGCCGATCATCTCCATGTCCCCGTATTCAATGCCGTTATGAACCATCTTTACGAAATGGCCGGCGCCATCCGGTCCGATATAAGCGACGCAGGGCGCGCCATCATAGGCCTTGGCGGAAATGTCAATGAAGATTTTTTCCACCAGGGCATACGCCTCTCGTTGTCCACCCGGGATAATAGCCGGCCCTTTCAGCGCGCCTTCCTCACCACCGGAAACACCGGTGCCGATAAAGAGAATTCCCTTTTCGGTCAGGTAGGCGTTCCGTCTAATCGTATCCTTAAAAAAGGAATTACCGCCGTCAATAATCAGGTCGCCCTTATCCAGCAGGGGCAGGAGTTTTTCAATAAAACTATCCACCGGCGCGCCTTCTTTGACCATCAACATTATTTTCCGCGGCTTATCCAGCGCAGCCACAAAATCTTTCAGGTCATAGGTCGGAATAATCTTTTTGCCTTTGGCCGGGCCTTCGGCAAACGCCCTGGTCTTCTCACCGGTCCGGTTGAAGACCGCCACCGTATAACCCTTGTCCTCCATGTTAAGGACAAGGCTCCTTCCCATTACCTCCACGCCGATTAATCCGATATCCGCCTTCTGCATTGTCTTTCCTCCGTCACATAAAAACGTAGGGGCTCGATTCATCGAGCCCGCGGGTCGGATGAATCCGACCCCTACATTAAAATCGATGTATCTCTACACTCCCGAAAAAGCGCTAAACCCACCATCTATTGACATTACCGTTCCGGTTACAAATTTTGAAGCATCGGAAGATAGGTAGATGAGCGCGCCAATCAGTTCTTTTGGCTCTCCAAACTTCCCCATCGGCGTATGCGCGATGATTACTTTGCCCCTTTCCGTCAATTCTCCTTTATCATCAAAAAGAAGAAAACGGTTCTGCTCCGTGGAAAAGAATCCCGGCGCAATGGCGTTAACCCGGAGATTCCGGTTATATTCCTGCGCCAGGTGAACCGCCAGCCACTGGGTAAAGTTGTTAACCGCGGCCTTGGCAGCCGAATAACCGGGAATCCTGGTTAAGGGCCGAAAAGCGTTCATAGAGGAAATATTGATAATGGAACCGCCGGTCTTGTTCTCCGCCATGAATTTACCAAAGACCTGGGACGGCAGGATTGCCCCGCCGAAAAGGTTAAGGGAGATAACTTTCTCCAGCGCAGTCAGGGGGAGGTCAAAAAAACTCAGTTCTTTTGAAGTGGTGGCTTCTTTCATGTTTCCGCCGGCCGCATTGACCAGGATGTCTATGGTCGGAAAATCTTTCCTTGCCGCATTACAGCATTTTTTAATTTCATCTTTCTTCAGGACATTGATAAAATAACCTCTTGCAGTGATGCCTTCATTCTTCATTTCTTCTGCCTTTTCTTCGGCGTTTTTAATATCGCAGATGACAATGGCAGCGCCTGCCTTGCCCAGCCCCCTCGCCATCTGGAAACCAAGCACCCCGGCTCCGCCGGTAATTACCGCGGTCTTACCCGTCAGGTCAAATAAACTTAGATTTTCGTTCATGATTCCTCCGGATACGACAAACAATACTTAAAGAAAAACGGTAACAAGACCCAAAACAAGAAGGTAGACGCTGAACCAAACCAGGCGGCCGGCCAGGACCAGGCGGCGTAAAAGATGGAGCGCCAGGAGTCCCGCTCCAAAACTTAAGATAAAACCAATCGCAATCTGCGGCAGGGGAATCGCGATTCCGGCTCTCAGGCCTTTGACGCCTTCGATGGCGAAAGCGCCGGCCACCGCCGGCAGGGAAAGAAGAAAAGAGAAGCGAAACGCCTCCTGTCGGGAAAGACCGGAAATAAGCCCGGCGGAGATAGTGCTGCCGCTCCGGGAAATACCGGGCAAAACCGCCACCAGCTGCGCACAACCAATGCCAAAAGCCCGAAAAAGGTTTAAACTCCCCTTACCGCTTACCCCCTCACCATTCCTCTCCCCACTGGGGAGAGGAATGGGTTGAGTTGTCTCTCTTTGGGGAAGGGAGGGACGGGGGGGAGATTTTAAGCTGGCAATTGCAAGCGCCAGTCCGGTAATCAGGAACATCACCGATAGAAGAGGTAAAGAAATAAAAATGTTCTCCGCCCATTTTCCCAGGAACAGACCCAGAATACCAACCGGAATACTGCCCACTATGATGGCTGCCAGATACCTCCGGTTTTCTGTGCCTTTTTTAGACTGGAGCCGGAGTCCGGTAAAAATCCGGACGATATCCGGCCAGAAGTAGATTATCGTTGCTAATAACGTTCCGCCGTGCAGGAAGACCGCCAGAAAAAAGTCATCCGGGGTCCTTGGAAAAAAATGGTTGATAAGCGCCAGGTGGCCGGAACTGGAAATGGGCAAAAATTCCGCCAACCCCTGAACCAAAGATAGGATTATAATTTTTAACATAACTTCTATAAAGTTTAATGTCTATTTTTGGTTGAGTTTGGTCTTAAAACGGCGGCTGGGCCGGAAGGTGAGGGTAAGATGCTCGGGCACCGGGACCGGCTCGTTGGTAAAGGGGTTCCGGCCCATCTTTGCCCGGCGCTTCTTTACCACGAATGTTCCAAGCGGCCGCAATTGGATGGACCTTCTCTCCAGAATACCGGCTTCTACTTCAACCAGAAAAACCTTAAGAACTTCGGCGATCGCTTTCTGTTCCAGTCCGGTCTTTTCCGCAACCTTTTTGGTAACATCCTGCCGTTTCATAGTGTATTTTTTCGCAAGTTTATGATATTATAATACATTTTAGCGGTAAAAAACAAAAACGGAGACCGTAAATGACTCTGAGAGAACGCTTTTTGCAAACAATGCATTACCAGCATCCGAAAAAGATACCGAATTTTGAATTCGGCTACTGGGCCGAAACACTGCCGCGCTGGCACTCCGAAGGTCTGCCCAAAGAAATAAACGACGAGGCGTCTGCCTACGGATACTTCGGTATTGAAAACTTCGCCTACGTCTCCGCAAACCTGAACCTAAACCCGGTCTTCGAATACCAGGTCATCCGCGAAGATGAAAACTATCTTACTTACCGTGAGGGAAACGGCGTAATCAGCCAGGTTACCAAAAAGACCGCTCATTCCATACCGCATTTTATTGAATTTCCAATCAAGAACCGTAAAGAGTGGACGGAATATAAGGCCCGGCTCTCCGACAGCCCGGAAGGCAGAATCCCGGATAAATTAGACGAACTCAACGTTTCCTTGAGAGATTCCGGAGCCCCGCGGACAATCTGGTTCGGCTCAATGATAGGTTGTGTAAGAGACATCATCGGTTTTGAAAATCTGGCCTACCTGATTTACGATGACCGCGGTTTAATTGAGGATATGGTAGAAACATTCTGCCGCATCGCAGAAAAATGCCTGCCCATCATCCTGGAGAAAGTGGAATTTGATGCCGCCAACGGTTGGGAGGACATCTGCTATAATTCCGGACCCATCATCAGCCCGAAGATGTTTGATGAGATTGTGGTGCCGCGCTACCAGCGAATTACCAAAATCCTGCGCAGTCATGGGATTGACATAATCTTTTCCGATTGCGACGGCAACATCCTACCCATAATCCCCTCCTACCTGAAAGGCGGTATGAACTGTATGTTCCCGCTGGAGGTAAACGGCGGCAGCGACCCGGTTTTGATACGCGAGAAGTTTGGTCGGGAGGTTCTCTTGTTGGGCGGCGTGGACAAGATGGTTCTGGATAAAGGCCCCAAAGCAATCGAAAAAGAACTCCTGCGCTTAAAGCCGGTGGTTGAAGAAGGCGGCTTTATCCCCCACGTTGACCACCGGGTACCGGCCAACGTCAGCCTGGAGGATTACCGCACTTATTTGAAATTAAAGAGGGAGATTTTTGGTATTTCGTAGGGGCGCCATTTATGGCGCCCGCGGGCTCGATGAATCGAGCCCCTACAATTTTCAATGGAGGTCACAATGCAAGCCGTAATTGAAACCGGAGGAAAGCAATACATCGTGTCCCCGGGCATGAAACTGAAGGTGGAAAAATTGCCCGAGCAGAAAAAAGATGAGGTTATTTTCAACCAGGTCTTACTCTTTACCGCTGACGACGGAAAGGTGGTAACCGACCCGACCGAACTATCCTCAGTCAAGGTAAAGGCAAAGGTAATATCTGAAGGCAAAAACAAGAAGATTCTGGTCTTTAAGAGAAAATCAAAAAAGGATTACAAGAAGGCGTTCGGTCACCGCCAGTTTTATTCTCTGGTTGAAATTTTGGAAATTGAGATTGCCGCGCCTTGACTACAGGACAGGCGAGACGCCTGTCCTACCAACGGGCTCGCAATGACAATGGAATCATCTTAAAATTGCTTAAATCATTGCTGATTGTGGTTGACGAAGGTCCACAAGGTTTTCCGACCGAAGAGGCGGTTGCGGAACTGCAAAGTCTCTGCCTGACCGCCGGAATTCCGGTGGGAGGGGTGGAAACGCTGAAGGTCAGGGAACCGAACGCCACAACCTATTTCGGAAAAGGAAAGGTAGTGGAAATTGCCGGCCGGATTAAAGAAAAAGGTTTTACGCGTGTCGTCTTAAATCTGGACTTTTCCGGAATTCAACAACGGAATTTAAAAGAGAGTTGGGGCGTAGAGATACTGGACCGGACCAGCTTGATTCTGCAGATATTTTCCAAGCACGCCCACAGCGCCGCCGGAAAACTTCAGGTGGAACTGGCCCGGGAGAATTACCGCCTCTCCCGGATGACCGGCCGAGGCATTCTCCTCTCCCGGCTGGGCGGAGGCATCGGCACCCGCGGTCCCGGCGAAATGAAATTAGAGGAAGAACGCAGAAGAGCCCGGGAACACATTCAGCGCCTGGAAACCCGGATTTCCGGCCTGGAAGAACAGCGGCAAAAACTCCGGGACCTGCGCAAAGGCAGGGGTGTGCCGGAGATTGCGCTGGTCGGCTATACCAACGCCGGCAAGAGCGCGCTCCTTAATACTCTGTGCCGTAAAAAAGCAACGCCGGTAGCCGACAAACTTTTTACCACGCTTGATACCACCACGCGGCGCATTTATTTTGGGGAAAGAAAGATTGCGGTGGCGACCGATACGGTTGGATTTCTCCATAACCTGTCTCACACCCTGGTCGCCGCGTTCCACGCGACCCTGGAAGGAATATCCGCAGCGCAACTGATTCTGGTAGTCCTGGACGGAAGTTCCGGTATGATTTCAGAGCATTACCGTACAACGATAGCTGTTTTAAACCAAGTTTCGGCGGGAAACCTGCCCCGGCTGGTCGTAATCAACAAACTGGACCTTTTGACTGCGGAACAAAAAGAACGGCTCGGACGCAAATTCCCGGAAGCGGTCTTTGCTTCCGGTCTTACCGGAGAAGGTCTGACTGACCTGAAAAACGGCCTGGCTGCCCGAATATGGATGAACTAAAGTTTTTGAGCGCTTACCGCTCTTTCTTCATCACCAGCCACCTGTCTCCGGATGGAGACGCAATTGGGAGTGAAATAGCGCTTTACTTCTTCCTTAAGGATAAAGGCAAGAAAGCGGTAATCGTCAACGACGAACCGGTGCCGCCTAACTACCGGTTTTTGGAAGGCAGTGAGACAATTCAGACCGTAGCCGACTTCAAACACCGGCGCCGTTTCCGGGATTCTTTTGAAGCCGCCGTATTCCTGGAGTGTAGTAGTAAATATCGCGCCGGCCAATCCGGCCGGCTGGCGGAGGACGTGCCAATCCTCAATATTGACCACCATTTTGACAACGGCCTTTACGGGAACGTGAACCTGGTTTCGCCGGGAGTTTCCGCGTGCGGGGAAATTGTTCACGATGTGATTATCCGGTCCGGCGGAAAGATAACCCCGGAGATCGCCTCGGCGCTCTATACGGCCATTCTCACCGACACCTCTTCGTTCCGCTTTAACACCAACGCTCAAACCCTGCGCATCACCGCCGACCTCATTGACAGCGGAGCAGAACCGAATCGAATCGTGGAAGGAGTTTACGAACAGGTCTTATTCGCCACCCTGCTCCTGTTGGGAAAGGCGCTCTCCACCCTCAAACAGACGCCGGACGGATACGTTGTTTACTGTAAGGTAAGCCGGCAGATGTACCGGGAGACCGGAACTTCCGAAGTAGACAGCGAGAATTTTATCGACTACCTGAGGGTAATTGAAGGCAACCGCGTTACCTTTGTCCTGAAGGAATTGTCCGACGGGAAGACCCGGGTTAATCTGCGTTCAAAAAATAACTACGATGTGCAGAAAGTTGCCGCCGAATTCGGCGGCGGCGGGCACCGCAATGCAGCCGGCTGCACCATCAACACCGGCCTGGAAGAATCCGAACGCCTGGTCCTGGCGGAAGTTAAGAAAATTCTAAAAAACATATAAGTCCGGCGTGCGTGCCTTTACTTCCCTGCAAAAAGCGGTCACCCCCCATGTTTACAAAATCCTTTTCCCCTTAAAAAATTTCCGGAATTACTCTGAAGGTAATGGCTCTGGCGAGGAAATACGGAAAGTATTAGCGTTTGACACTACCGCGCCCGCCGCCGCTGCCGGCCTGTTTGTGTATCCTGCGGCGTTGAGCGGAATCGCCAAAACGGTGTTTGCGACTTGTATTGTCGGGCCGTGCCGAACTTCCGGTGAATTCTTCCCGGGGAAGTTCCGGGTG
>JAHJUB010000150.1 GCA_018829455.1 Candidatus Omnitrophota bacterium | reverse complement strand
AGCAGACTGCCGCTCCACAACAAATCGCTTAGTTCAACGTCTTTGCTTGAAATCCAGACGTTGCCGGCCTCAACCGAACCGCCCAGATAAAGACTGTCGCCCCAGGCAAAAGGAACTTTGCCAAAGCGATAGAAATAGATAATCCGGGCCAGACCGTAATAATTGCCCCGCAATTCTCCCTCCCGGTAGCCGGATAGCGAGAGAAAACCGCCGAGGACAAACTGGTCGTAAAAAGGTATCTCGCTATTAAAACTGGTACCGCCTTCCAATGATGCCAGGAATGTGTGTTTCCGGTAACTTACAGCATCCATCATGGAAAAGATCGCCTTGTCGTAAGATAATTCCCCGCCTAACATACCGCGCCGCGCCAGGCTAAAATCCAGGTCAATCTTAGCCCCGTAACGGGGAAAATTGGAATTGTCCAGGTGGTCAAAAGCGAAACTGCTCACGAAAGCCGCCTGGCTGCCGCTATCTTCCTTCGGGACCGCGGAACCTACCCTGAGGTCAGCCGAGACGTCCCTCCTTTCAACTCCAAGCCTGACTTCACCGTAGGTGCCTAACTCCATTCCAACATCCAAACCAACCTTGCCGGAATTTATCTGGTACTGCGCCTTCAGTTTGCCGTCTTTGTATACTTCAGTAAAACCAACCGTGGCTTCAACTCGCGGCGCCAAAAAAAACCGACCGGAATAATCCAACGGCTGAAAAAACTCGGAACTCAGACTGCCGTCGTTTCCAATCTGGAGCTGGGTCTGCCATTCGGCTCCAAGGGGATTGACCTGGGTCATGTTATAGTTAAACAGAAGATTGTTATGCTTCGTCCCCTGGAAATCATCCGAGAGCCGCATTCCGAAATAAAGATAATTCGGCCCCCATGATTTTTCGGTGGGACTAATCAGCAAACCTTGTTTATCCTCATCTTTAATGAACCGGAAATCAACCCGTTCAAAAGCGCCGATTCCGTAAACCCTTGCCAGATCATCTTTAAGGGTTTTCAGGTTAAGACTTCCGCCGGCTTTTGTTTTTAGCTTATTTTCCACAATCTTGCCGGAAACATGCCGGGTCTCTTTTACCTTTACAAAATCCACGCTGACCGGATACGACACACCGAGAAAACGGCGCTTAAGAAAAGACTGGTATTCTTCCGGAGAAACAGCGTAACGCTGCAGCGATTCCCGGGAATTGAGCGCGGCTTCTTCGCCAATGCGGATAATATCCGGCGCCCTGGGAAAATCCGCGGTGGAAATATCACCAAGCCCGGGCCGGATAAGACAGTCATTTTTTCCGAGGAGTTTAACCTGCTCGGCTACGTTCTGCCGCCCCATTATCGTCAAAACCTGCCGGTAAACATCAAACAGGGTGCTCAGGTCTTCCCGTTTGGAAAGGGTGGAACCGATATCCACGGCAATAACCACGTCTGCGCCCATCTGTTTAACAACATCCACCGGAAGATTTCGGGCAATTCCGCCATCCACCAACAACCGTCTGTCTATTTCCACCGGAGAGAAGACGCCGGGAATGGACATACTGGCCCGGAGGGCCTCGGCAAAATTACCGCGGCTCAATACAACCATCTCGCCGGTTTCAATATCGGCGGCTATCGCCCGGAAAGGAATGGGCAAACGGTCAAACTCGTCAATATCAGTTGTATGTAAAGTCAGCGATTTCAGAAGAAAGCCGAGTTTTTGGCCGGCGATGAGACCCTTCGGAAGGGCTATCTTCCCATTCTTAACACCAATTTCCACTCCGGTGAGATACTTTTGAGCATCCTTTTTGCGGCGAAAGGGGAGTTCCTGCCGGTTAGGCGCATCGGAAAAAACGTCTTTCCAGTCTATTGATTCTAACTCTTTCTCAATCTCTTCGGGAGACAAACCGGAAGCGTAAAGACCGCCCACTACCGCGCCCATGCTGGTACCGGCTATATAGTCAACGATAACGTGCTGCTTTTCGAGAACTTTGAGAACTCCGACGTGAGCGGCGCCTCTTGCTCCGCCGCCGCTTAAGACCAGACCGACTTTAGGACGGTTTAACGGCGCTTCGGCGCCAACGGATTTTCCGGCAGGGAAAAACGTTAATCCGCAGGCCAAAAAAATAGGCATCAAAATTAATCGCGGGGAATACCGTAAACGTTTCATAAGATAATTTATTATAATCTATTTACCGCACGTGTGGATAGTAAACTAATCCCAAAAACAGCTTTTTGTGGTAATATATTACTGCGTACTCTT
>JAHJUB010000149.1 GCA_018829455.1 Candidatus Omnitrophota bacterium | reverse complement strand
TGTTCGGGCCGCGACCAGTTCCGACAGGGGAACGAACCGGTATTTCCCGGCGAGGTAATCCAACTGTTTCCGGAAAACCGCGGGATGGACCGTCAGGGTATCTTCCGACCAGTCGTTTACCCGGTGATACGCTAAAATCAGGGTATTCATTTGTCTATGCGAGTTTGACGTAGGGGTAGTTGCCGAGCTTGCTCGGCTCTTTTAAATACGCCAACCAAGGTTGGCAACTACACTTTACCAATGACGTCAAGGCGGTTATTTTAATCTATGAATATCTGATGCCATATTTCTAAAATCAGCAGGAGGTAGAGCCGGTTGGCGTGGTTTGCTTGGCCGCCGGCGTGTTCATTGAAGAGTTTTTTCAGATAGCCTGAATGGAAATAGCCGCGTTTCAGGGCTTTTTCGCTCAGAATTACGGAGGCAAGATAGTCCTTTAATTCGTTCCGGAACCAGGCCGCCAGCGGAACTCCAAAGCCCATCTTCTTTCGTTTCAGAATTTCCGCCGGAAGGATATTTTTAAAGATTTTTTTCAATAAATACTTGGACTGACCGGAACGCAGTTTATAGCCGGCTGGAAGAGAGGCGGTCAGCTCCACCACTTTCTGGTCCAGGAAAGGGCTGCGCACTTCCAGGCCGTGCGACATTGAGGCGATGTCCATCTTCACCAGGAGACAGTCAGGCAGATAAAGGTTGAAATCGGAGAAGAGCATTTTATCCAGATGATTATCGGCCCGGGGCCAGAGGTCCTTCAGTTTTTGGTAAGGGTCAGCGGAGAGAAAATTTTTGAATGACGGCTGGTAGAGCGCTTCCTTTTCCGAGGCAGGAAAGACGGTCATCCAGCGGCTGTAGCGTTCTGCTTCGGATAGACCCGGCGCCTCTTTTAGAATCCAGGCTATTTTGCGTTGCCGGTCGGAACCGTTTCGCGGGATAATTCCGGCGAGTGATTTGGGAATCCTGGAAAGAACCGGCCGGAATTTTTCCAGCGTCAGCGCCTGTTGGTATCGCGGATACCCGGCGAAGTTCTCGTCGCCGCCGTCGCCGGAGAGGGCGACCGTAACCATCTTTTTTGTTTCCGCGCAAAGGTAATAGGTGGGAATGGCGGAGTTGTCCCCGAACGGCTCGTTGTAATGTTTAACCATTTCCGGCAATATGGCGACGATATCCGGCCGGACCATAAATTCGGAATGTTCGGTTCCGAATAAGCGGGCGACTTTTCCCGCATACTTTAATTCGTCGTAATCTTTTTCGGAAAACCCGATGGAAAAGGTCCGGACCGGTTTTTCCGAAATGCGGCTCATCAGGCCGACCACGGCGCTGGAGTCTATTCCGCCGGAAAGGAAGGCGCCCAGGGGCACGTCGCTTACCATCCGGAGCCGCACCGCTTCCTGAAGAGTATCCAGAACCAGCCGGCCGGCTTCGGATTCTGATACCTTAATTTTATGATTAAAGTCTATTTCCCAGTAGCGCTCCAGAGAAATTCGTCCTTTTTGGTAGGTAAGATAATGTCCGGCCGGCAACTTTTTAATACCGGAGAATATGGAGCGGGGCGACGGAATATACTGGAGGGTTAGGTAATCGTCTATGGCCTGCCGGTCAACCTCTTTTTTAATATCCGGCGCGAGCAGAAGCGCCTGGATTTCCGAGGCGAAATTAAATGAGGATGGAGTTTCAGAGTAAATTAAAGGTTTTTTACCCAGCCGGTCCCGGGCCAGAAGGAGTGGTTCTTTCTTTTCGTCCCAGAGGCCGAAGGCGAACATTCCCCGCAGTTCTTTAAGGCACTCCACTCCTTCTTCTTCGTAAAGGTGGACGATTACTTCGTTATCCGACTTGGTGCGGAAACAATGCCCTTTTTTTTCCAGTTTCTCTCGCAGTTCTTCAAAGTTGTAAATTTCGCCGTTTGCGACCAGGATTACGTCGCCGGTTTCGTTCTTTAAGGGCTGGCCTCCGGTGGCAAGGTCAATTATGGAGAGGCGCCGGTGTTCCAGACCGACACCGTTTTTGCGATAATAACCTTCCTGGTCCGGGCCGCGGTGGCGGAGGACGTCTGCCATCCGGCGCAGAATCTGCGGGTCTGTTTCCCGACCGGATTTTTCAATGCGACCGACGATGCCGCACATTTAAAGACTGGAATATAAGTTGACCATTTCCAGCGCGGTGAGCGCTGCCTGCCAGCCCCGGTTACCGCTCTTGGCGCCGGCCCGGTCAACCGCCTGGTCCACCGAATCGCAGGTGAGCACGCCGTAGATTATCGGAATTTTGCTTTCCAGGGCGAGCTGGCCGATGCCTTTACTTGACTGGCCGGCGATGTAATCAAAGTGCGGGGTTTCGCCCCGGATAATCGTTCCCAGGCAAATGACCGC
>JAHJUB010000148.1 GCA_018829455.1 Candidatus Omnitrophota bacterium | reverse complement strand
TGCGCGTAGCGTTATTTGAAGACCTTGACGGGAATCCGGTATGCGGGTTGGGAAACTTTGGATGCCACAATGCGCTTGCCCTCGCAGGCACAACGCTTGACAGCGACTTCTTCGGGTGGGCGATGGAAAAGATGGAAAAAGAGGTGGATGCTTAAACTGAAAAAATCCGAATATTTTACTCTGGCTTGGACCGGTCAATCCCTGCGGATTTTGGACCAGACCAAACTGCCGCAGAAAGAAGTTTATCGTGACCTGAAGAACGCAGAGGATACCTGGGAGGCTATCAGAAACTTACGGGTCAGGGGCGCGCCGGCTCTTGGGGTTGTGGCTGCCTACGGCCTCTATCTGGGCATTAAGGATTTCCCGGGCCGACGCCGCTCGGATTTTTTGACGCAGATTCATAAAGTCAAGTCCTACCTTGAAACCAGCCGTCCCACCGCAGTTAATCTGTTTGCCGCGTTGCGCCGGGTTGAAGAGAAACTCAAAAACACGTCTTTTTCTTCTGCTGAAGAAGGAAAGAAAAAAGTTTTATTGGAAGCAAAAAAGATAGAGAAGGAAGATGAGACTTTTTGCGACCGGATTGCGGATTACGGGTTTCCGCTCATTCCGGTCGGGGCTGCTCTCTTGACCCACTGTAACGCAGGCGCTTTGGCCACTGCCGGAGATGGAACTGCCCTGGCCGTAATCTTCAAAGCAAAAGAAAAGGGCAAAAAAATATCTGTCTTTGTCGACGAAACCCGACCGCTCCTGCAGGGCAGCCGGCTGACCGCCTGGGAATTGCAGAGACGGGGAATCGACTTTACCCTTATCTGCGACAATATGGCCGGCTGGATGATGCGGCAGAAGAGGGTGGACCTGGTTCTGGTTGGCGCAGACCGGATCGCGGCCAACGGAGACGCCGCCAATAAGGTTGGCACTTATTCCCTGGCGGTTCTGGCCCGGCACCATAAGATATCTTTTTACATTGCGGCGCCGGTAACTACCTTTGACCTTGATATTCCGGACGGGGAATCCATCCCGATTGAAGAACGGTGCGGTGATGAAGTTACGGGTTTTGCTGGAAAGAGAGTCGCTCCGCCGGGCGTCAAGACCTGTAATCCGGCTTTTGATGTGACGCCTGCTTCCCTAATTACCGCTTTTATCACCGACCAGGGGGTCATCAGACCCCCGTACAGCAAAAGAAAATTCCAACGGAAATTAAAACCTTAATTGTAGTTGCCGAGCTTGCTCGGCGCGGTTATTTTGTGTAGGGGAGGGGCTGTAACTAACCCCCCTTGCCCCCCTTGTCAGGGGGGTAAGTCCCCGCCCGCGGCGGGTCGGATGAATCCGACCCCTACACGAAACAGCAGCATGGATTTGACAAAAGATTAGTAATTTGGTAATATATTAATAAGATGAAATTATCCACCAAGGGACGGTATGCGGTAAGATTGATGCTTGACCTGACCCTGCACCAGGGCGATAAGCCGGTGCTTCTTAAAGATATTGCCGGGCGCGAGGCGATTTCATCCCGATATCTGGAGCAATTGACTCTAAACTTGAAGGTGGCCGGTCTGATTAAGAGCATCCGGGGCGCCAAAGGCGGTTTTATCCTGGGTAAGCCGGCTGAAAAAATTACTCTTTTGGAGATATTTAAGGCGAGCGAAGGCTCCCTTTCCATCGTGGAATGCCTTGAAGATGCTTCTTTCTGTGAGCGGAGCAGAACGTGCGTCAGCCGGGACCTGTGGTTGGAGATGAAAGAGTCAATGGAGGAAATTCTAAACCACTGGACTTTGTCAAAATTGGCTGAACAGCAGCGTCACAAGAAAAGGGAAAACCAGTTATTATACAGTATTTAAAAAACATGGAACGAATCTACCTGGATTACGCGGCGACAACGCCTACCCACCCGGAAGTGGTTAAGGCAATGCAGCCCTATTTTTACGATAAGTTCGGTAATGCGTCCAGTCTCTATTCCTTCGGTCAGGAAGCAAAGGCGGCTTTGGAGGAATCGCGGCAGAAGGTGGCGGATTTTATCGGCGCCAAGCCCGAGGAGATAGTTTTTACTTCCGGCGGCAGCGAGAGTAACAATACCGCCCTGAAAGGGGTGGCTTTTGCCCTGAGAGGTAAAGGAAATCGCATTATCACCAGCGTTGTGGAACATCATGCGGTTGGCGAGCCCGGTAAGTTTCTGGCTAAAGAAGGCTTTGAAATCATAACTTTGCCGGTGGACAGTAATGGTTTGGTGGACCCGGACGCGGTACGGAAAGCGCTTAACGACAAGACTATCCTGGTTTCTATCATGCACGCCAATAATGAAATCGGCACCATTCAGCCCATCACGGAGATGGGCAGGATTTGTCGCGAGAAAGGTGTACTTTTTCATACCGATGCGGTCCAGGCTGTTGGTCATCTACCGACCATGGTTTCCGAACTGACCGTTGACCTGCTTTCTGCTTCCGGCCATAAGTTTTACGGTCCGAAGGGTGTTGGTTTTCTTTATATCCGCCGCGGCACGAAGATTAAACCCTTAATCCAGGGCGGGGACCAGGAACGCCGGTTCCGGGCCGGGACCGAAAATACAGCCGGCATCGTAGGCCTGGCAAAGGCAGTTGAGATTGCAGCCGTAGAAATGGAAGAGGAAGGAAAGAAATTAACTCAACTGCGCGACGCGCTGATTAAAGGAATTCTGAAGGCAGTGCCGGACAGCCGCTTGAACGGTCACCCGGCGCAACGGCTGCCCAACAACGTGAACATCTCTTTCGCTTACGTGGAGGGCGAATCCATGCTCCTGAACCTTGACCTGGAGGGGATTGCCGTTTCCACCGGTTCCGCCTGTACCAGCAGCAGTCTGGAACCATCTTCAGTCCTACTGGCGATCGGCCTTCCGGCCGAATCTGCCCACGGTTCCATCCGGTTTACCCTGGGCAAGTGGACCACCCAGGCGCACGTTGACCGGGTCCTGGATATTTTCCCGAAAATTGTAGCCAAATTGCGGGCGATGTCCCCGCTTTACCCCGGAGACAAATAATGGCTGAAACCCCTTTTCCGTACAGCGAAACAGTGATGGACCATTTCCGTAATCCCCGGAACGTCGGCGTGATGGAGAATCCGTCCGGCGTCGGCAAAGTGGGGAATCCAATCTGCGGCGACGTTATGGAGCTGTTTATAAAAGTGGAAAACAACATCATTACCGATACCAGGTTCCGCACTTTCGGATGCGGCGCTGCCATTGCCACCAGTTCCATGGTAACGGAACTGGTTAAAGGCAAGAGTTTGGAAGAAGCCTTGAAGATTTCCAACAAGGCGGTGGCTGAGGCCTTAGGCGGACTGCCGCCGATTAAGATGCATTGTTCAGTCCTGGCAGAGGAAGCGCTGAAGGCTGCCATTGACGATTACCGAAAAAAGCAGACCGTAAAGTAGGGGCGTCATTTATGGCGCCCGCGGGTTCGATAAATCGAACCCCTACGTTTTCAAAATATGCTTCCCGAAAAAAAACTCCAAAAACTGACTCGCATCCTCAAAGAAATGAAGGGTGTGGTAGTTGCTTTTTCCGGCGGCGCAGACAGTACCCTGCTCCTTAAAGTTGCGGCTGATGTGTTAGGCGAAAGAGTTTTGGCAGTAACTGCTTCCAGCGAAACCTACCCGAAAGAGGAATTAAAGGAAGCCCGTGAGATTGCCTGCCGTCTCGGTGTGAAGCACGAAATAGTAAAAACCGGAGAGTGGGCTGATAAGCATTTCCGTGCCAACCCGGTTAACCGCTGCTATTTTTGCAAGAAAGAACTATTCCAAACCATGATGGAAATTGCCTGCAGGGAAAGATTGCCTTTCGTGGTTGACGGTACCACCAAGAGCGATCTTTCCGACTTTCGGCCCGGCAGTCAGGCTGCCCGGGAACTCTCTGTACGCCACCCTTTACTGGAAGCCGGTCTTACCAAAGAAGAAGTGCGCGCTCTTTCCCGAAAATTCCGTTTGCCCACCGCGGAAAAGCCGGCTGCTGCCTGCCTGGCCAGCCGGATTCCCTACGGAATTCCTTTGACCCGCGAAGCGCTGGAAAAAGTGGATAAAGCCGAGAGATATCTGCGTTCCCTGGGTATTTCAGGGAATATCCGGCTCAGGTACCACCAGGAAATTGCCAGGATTGAAGTTGATAAATACAATTTCCCTAAAATATTAGCCGAGCATCTCAAAATCGCAAAATATTTCAAGAAGATTGGTTTCAAATTCATTACCCTCGATTTAGAAGGTTACCGCACCGGCAGTTTTAATCCTAATTTTAACCCTAAAAAGTAGGACAGGCGTCCCGCCTGTCAAAACACGGGCGGGGATGTAACCCCGCCCCTACAAACTACGTTTACAATGAAAAAAAAACCCCGTGTCGCAGTTTTGATGAGCGGAGGCGTTGACTCTTCGGTTGCCGCCGGCCTTCTTAAAGAATCCGGTTACGAAGTCATCGGATTTACCCTCCAGTTGTGGCCCGCCTACGCTGAAGCTTCGGCGGGTAAACCCTCCGAAAAGGAGCCTGGCGGCTGCTGCGGTCTTTCCGCCATTGAAGACGCGAAGAGGGTGGCGAGAATTCTTCAAATTTCCCACTACGTCCTGAACTGCCGTAAAGTATTTCAGAAAGAGGTCATTGACTATTTTTGTCAGACCTACCTTTCCGGTCAGACGCCTAACCCCTGTGTAATGTGCAACCGCCGGATTAAATTCGCCTATTTTTTGAAAAAGGCGCAGGAAATCAGCGCCGACTACGTTGCCACCGGCCATTACGCCAGAATTACCAGGAAAGGTACGCATTATTTTCTCAAAAAAGGGATTGATGCCAAGCGGGACCAGTCCTATTTCCTTTACAACCTTACCCGGGAACAACTATCCGCCGTTCTTTTCCCCCTGGGAGGGTTTACCAAAGAAGAGGTTCGGAAGAAAGCGCGTTCTTTCGGTTTTCCCAACTCCGGAAAGAAAGGCAGTCAGGAGATTTGTTTTATCCCGGATAACGATTACGGCCGGTTTATCCGGGACAGAATTCCGGAGGCGGCAACTCCTGGTCCAATTTTTAATCTGGAAGGAAAATGGCTGGGCCAACACAAAGGAATCGCTTTTTACACCGTAGGTCAGAGAGAAGGTCTGGGAATTTCTTTGCCCAGACCGCTTTACGTGGTAGAGATAGACCCGGCGCGTAACGCCTTGGTCGTAGCGGAAAAGGAGGCTGTTTATCGAAAAGAACTTCTGGTCGACGACCTTAACTGGATTGGCGAAAAACCTTCCGAAATGTTTAAGGCAACGGCGAAGATTCGCTACCGCAACCCGGAAACCCCGGTGACGATTGAGCCCTTGAACGGAAAGGTCCGGGTAAAGTTCCGGAAACCTCAATTCGCCGTAACCCCGGGCCAATCAGTCGTTTTTTATAAGGGCGACACAATTTTGGGAGGGGGGGTTATCGCCTCGTGTCATTCTGAGGAGCATTGCGACGAAGAATCTCGCTTTTTATCCTTCGTTTGGGTTTCAGGATGACAGGCCGCTGTTTCTCGGGACCTGGTTTGACAGAAACAATCGTTAAAATATATAAGTTCTTTGTTCAATGATAGATTAAGAATCGAAAATGAGGTGGTGAAAAAAAATGAAACTAAGAGAAGTTGGGAAAAAATACAGGAACGAGTGGATTTTGGCAATGGTGTTGAAAGAGGACAACTTGGGTCAGCTTGCCGAGTTAAAGATTCTGGCCCACAGCAAAGACCGGTCAGAAATTTATCTTAAACTCTCCAAAACCAGAGAAAAGAATGTGGCAACCTTTTACGCCGGTGGAATCCCGACCAAAGGTTATGCCGTAGCCCTCAATGGCTCAGTCTAGCCCAAGTTCCACAGTAACTCCCCGAAATTCGGTATTTTTACAAATCCGTTTTTCGGAATCAATTGATACACAAGGGATTTGGAAAACCGGAAGTACAAAAGGGGCATTGTAGTGTATAAAAACAATCTGTTTTACTTGACAGGGAAAAAGATATGCTATATAATAGTGTAATATGTACATACGAAAAGCCTGGTCAACGTATAAGGGAAAGAAGTATTACAACTACGTATTGGTGGAATCGGTACAGACAGAAAAAGGGCCACGGCAGAAGACGATTTGCTGTTTGGGAGATTTACAGCCGCGGCCAGCTGAAGAATGGTTAATCTTGGCGCATAAGGTGGAAGATGCGCTGGCCGGACAACCGCTATTTGGAGAGGGGCCAGACAAAGAAGTTTTGGATATTGTAAAAAAGGTAAAGGAGCGAAAAGAGGTGATACCGGATAGACCAAGAAAGAAAAGCAGTGACGATGTGATATCAGTGCAGACTAACAAAGTAGAGACCGAAGAAATCCGGGAAGCAGGGACAGTACATGTGGGATATCAATTTTGGAAGCGATTGGAAATGAAAGAGATATTGGAAGAAATCGGACTGGGAGAACGGGCACGAAATCTGGCATGTGCAATGACAATGAACCGCCTTGTGCATCCCGGGTCAGAACACGCAATGCCGGACTGGATTCGCAGCACGGCTTTGGAAGATATGTTGGGAATATCGGCCGCTACGCTTGTCGATGAAACATTATACCGAATGCTGGACCTGTTGCATCCGCACAGGGAGAAAATAGAACAAGCATTGGCCGAACGAGAACGCAGTTTATTCGGATTGGACAATACTATTCTTTTCTATGATTTGACATCGACCTATTTTGAAGGAGAGGCGTTGAAGAACCCGAAAGCCCAACGGGGATACTCACGGGACAAACGGTTTGATTGCAAACAGGTGGTGGTGGGATTGGTAATTGGCCGGGAAGGGTTTCCGGTAGCACATGAAGTTTTCAAAGGGAACCAGAATGATGCGCCCTCGCTACCGATAATGTTGGATTTGTTGAATAACCGGGTTGGATTGCAGAAAGGCCAAACTGTGGTGATAGACAGAGGAATGTCCAGCGCGGAAAACCTGGAGGAATTGAAGAAACGGAATCTGCATTATATTGTTGCCAGCCGGCAGGAAGAACGATATCAATTGTGGGATGCATTTGAAGACCATCTGGG
>JAHJUB010000178.1 GCA_018829455.1 Candidatus Omnitrophota bacterium | reverse complement strand
GCGCTGGAGCTGCTGCAAGACCTGCGCCAGCGAACGGGACTCGAAATCCCGCTGGCGTGGAAACCAGGCCCACAGGATGAGGCCTCGGCCATCGAGGTCTACCCCGCCGCTACCCTCAAAGTGTACGGTATCACCAACGCCAGGTACAAGCGCAAGCGGGAGGTGGAGGTGCGCCGGGAGATGCTGGAGCCCCTGCGGGAGTTGATGGATCTGCCTGATGACGAGAGGCCAATGCTGACCAACAGCGATGCGCTGGACGCTGTGGTCTGCGTGCTGGCCGGGGCGGATTTCCTGCGCGGGGACGTGATCGTGCCGACGGATCTGGACGTGGCGCGGAAAGAGGGCTGGATCTGGGTTCGGAGCCCGGGGAGACTGTTCGAGTTGTGAGGAGCCCGCTGATCACGAATACCACGAATGCGGGCAGTCAGCGATCAGCTATCAGCCGTCAGCGGTCAGCTTTGCGTGAGCTAATCAATAATCACGATTGGACGAATTGCACGAATTCTTCTATGTGGCAGGCCTGGGATTCATTCCGGGCCGGTTTGATTTCTGACATGGGCAAGACACACTATGACTGACAGCCCTGGACTTCGGGACCTGGAATTACTGCACCGCCGGTTGGAGGAGCTACGGCACCTCCTCGGCAGCATATGTGACTACCTGGACCGAGGACGCCCCTCTCCCGATCAGGAGAGAGCTACATGGGCAGCAGAGAAGGTAGCCGAGGAGACGGCGACGGCCCTTGATCAGAAGTTGGAGGGTCTGGTCGCCCTGGCTCGCCGGACCGACCCGGCGCTGCTTGATCGCTGGGTGGACCTTCATCAGGCAGTCCTCCGTGAGGCCAAGACCGAGATCGAGGGCGAGGAGAGCGATAACTCCGATGAGGGTTTTGTCAGGACTGCGCTCTTCGTCATCAACCAGGAAACGGAGAAATGGGAAGAGGTTCGCGCTGGAGGGAGGTACCACGTCATCGGTAACCGGTACTTCCTGAGACATAATGACAGGATCGCACGGAAGCACTTCGGTTTCTAGCCCCCTCCCTAACCCTCCCCCTGTGTAAAAACACGCACAGGGGAGGGGACTCGAGCCTCCCCCCCGTTCTGTCTACGGGGGGGATTGAGGGGGGGCTCTTCCTGACTTGACATTGCGCATGACCGTACTACAATAGTGAGCGACAGGAAACCGACGCCCGGCCTTAGGGTGAGAAACTTCCACGGAGGAAGTGAGTCCCATTGAACGCTCGGTCGGGAGACCTTCGCTAAACGATGCTTGACTACTCCGTCGGGAGATCTTCGCTGAACGGTGTAGACAGTGCGCCAGTGGATCGCAGAAAGGATCCCTCATGAAGAAAGGATACGATCTGATCTCTCAGGACGCTGTTACTGTTGGCACAACTGTCGAGTCGCCACTCGAGGTCGAGTTCACGTTGCAGCGGGCGCAGTAGGCCCAGACTTAATCACGAATATCACAAATGGGGCGAATTGCACGAATTCTTCTGTATGGGTCCTTGTGTTAGAAGTAAAGAACACATTCCTCACAAGAAGGTCACTTCGCGTTCTTTCTGCATCTGCAAGAAGGGTGCGGCAAGCAGTACCTCTACGGCGGGTGATGTGTTCACGTTCGGCTGTAGGGGCACCCGCTTGCTGTGCCCTTTCGCTTTGCGTTCTTTGCGTGAGCCAATTGATAATAGCACGAGGGAGGTTACATGAGATTGAAATGCCTGGCGTGTGACTCGTTGGCACGCATGGTCTATTTCTGCGCGGCACAGAGTCCCCATGTCGTAGACGTTGAGATGCTCCCGTTGGGCCTGCATGCTGACGCGGACGACCTGCGGGCTCGGCTGCAGGCGCGGATAGACGCAACGTCCGAGGGCGAATACGACGCTCTCCTGTTGGCTTATGGCCTGTGCGGCAAATCCACTGCGGGGCTGATTGCTCGCGACATCCCGTTGGTGATCCCACGCGCCCACGATTGCATCACCCTCTTCCTTGGCTCTCGCGATCGGTACCAGGATCAGTTCGTAAGCTGCCCAGGCACATACTGGTACGTCCTGGACTACATGGAACGGAGGGAGAGCATCGGGACGGCGCTCTCTGTGGGTTCGGACACGGGGACGGATATATCGGCGGTCTTCGAAGAGTACGTGCAGAAGTACGGCCAAG
>JAHJUB010000147.1 GCA_018829455.1 Candidatus Omnitrophota bacterium | reverse complement strand
TTGAGGGGGATTCAAATTCTTTACTTATCCAAGCCGCAAAAGGTATAATAATGAAAACATGGGATTGACTCTCTTGGGGTTGTTGCTCCTCCTCGTTCTGTCGGCTTTCTTTTCAGCAGTAGAAACCGCCCTTACTTCCTTAGGCAAACTGAAAGTTAAAGCCATCATTGAGTCGGAAGGCCGTCGGGCTGAAGTCCTGAACCTCTGGCTGAAGAACCCGACCCGCTTACTCACCACCATCCTGGTCGGCAACAACATCGTCAATATTTCGGCTTCGGTTTTAGCCGCATATCTGGCCATTAAAGCCTGGGGGGATAAGGGCGCTGCCATTGTCACGGGCCTAATGACCTTTTTAATCCTGGTCTTTGCGGAAATCGTCCCTAAAACATTCTCCCGACACTACAGCGAAAAGGTGGCCCTGCTTTTTATCTGGCCTTTGCTTTCCATTTCCTACCTCCTGAACCCGGTCGTCCGTTTTTTTGTAATCATATCTGAAGGCATTATTCATCTCTTCGGCGGTCACCTTACTCCGCAAACCAGCCATATCAGTACGGAAGAGATCCGCACCCTGATTAACATCGGCGGAGCAGAAGGAGCCCTGGCGGAGGAAGAACGCGAAATGTTAAGCAGTGTAATTGAAATCCGGGATACGGCGGTGGGCAGTCTGATGACGTCCCGAATGGAAATAGCCGCGCTCCCGGAAGACGCTTCCGTAGCCGAGGCCTTTGCCCTGATGACCAGAGAGGGACATTCCCGGCTGCCGATTTACCGGAACGACATGGACGATATCGTGGGCATAGTGGATTCGCGACAGATACTTTCCCACATCGCTGAAGGTGAAAAAACGGTTCTCCTGCGCCAGGTAATGCGACCGGCCTTCTTTGTGCCGGAAACGATGAAGGTCTCCGACCTTCTGAAAGAGTTCCGGCGTCGCAAATCATACCTGGCGATCGTAATGGACGAATACGGGGGGACCGAAGGCCTGGTTACACTACACGACCTCATTGAGGAAATTATCGGAAAAATCCCGGACGAGTATGAGGAGACCGCAGATTATCAGAAGATCGACGAAAAGACTTACCGTATCAAAGCGGAGATGGAGATTGAAAAAGTCAACGAATTGTTAAACATCCATCTTGAGGAAGACGATGATAACGCGGAAACCCTGGCCGGATTTGTCCTGAAACACCTGGGCCATTTCCCGACAGTCAGCGAGCAGTTTCGCTGCCAAAATTACCTCTTTACGGTGGAAAAGGCGGACGAACGCAGTATTTCCCTCCTTTTGGTGCAAAATTTGACCCCCCGACCGTCCCATGGCAACCCCTGAAGAACTACCGGAAAGAATCAGCGCCGGCCAAGCCGCCGAAAAAGTCGCCTCTTTTCTGAACACCCGGATTACAAAAACCGGAATCACTTACCGCGTGCTCTTCTTCAACCGGCGTCACCTCTTTTTTGACGAGGCCGGACGCATCTATACCGTCTACTTTAACCAAAAAGCAAAGGGCTGCTTTGTGTTAGTGGAACCGACCGGGGAAACCGGGAAAAACGAACCGGCGTTCTCCGGTCAAAAGTTCCTGGTACGAAAAAAAAGTATCATTATTTATACCAATTTTAACCTCATCGCCGAATACTTGTTCCATTTCTTGGAAAAAAGAGACTACCCGGTCAAAAAGACGGATTGGACGGAAATAATTGCCGTCTTTCGGCTCAAGATTGGGAGGGGAACCATAACCGCCGGTCCCTTTTCGGCCCTGATTCAAACCAGTTTCATCCGCAACCGTTTCTCGGCCCGGCTGAAAGACAAAGATGAAAAAACCCCATATTTCTGCAGCCTTCACAACCAGTACGTCTTTACCTTCCGAAACCGCCTGTTGATTAAAAATGGCACGATAAACCTGGACAACCTCCTTCTTTCTTACGCCGAAAACGAAATAAAGAGCGCCAACATCAATCCGGTCGCCCTCTTAAAAAAAACGATGTACGGCTTAAGAAGTCCAAACCTGCGCGCTTTCTATTCCGATGACGGCCTGATACCGGAAGCAAGACGCGTCATGAACCTCCAGATTCTGATCAACCTGGCCGTTGGCATCATCACCGCCAGCGTCTTTGTCCGGGTGGCGGAACGTTTAAAGGGAAACACCTGGTACACCCTAACGGCCGGCGCCCTGATTTTCCTGAGAGTGCCGGCTGAAATATTCAACATGCGGCGTTCCCTCAAAATTACCCGGGGTCTGCCGGGTTCCCGGATTCAAAAGATTGAAGATTCTGAAGAATTCCGCGCCAATTACGAAACAAAGCCCTTTCGTTCCTGGCGTAACTTTGAACGCGGTTACACCGAACTTTTCCGCGGCACCGAATATTTGCCGGAAAAGATTGAAAAATACCGACTGGCTAAACCGAACCTTTACAAACTGGCCGCGGAAGGGAGGAAAGAAGGGGTCGCCTTGTTTTTAAGGAACGAACTGGGTTTGAACGAAGAAGCATCCAGCTCTTTGCTTTCCCTCGCCGGACAGTTACAGCCCCTTGACCGGGAAGAAGTCAAAGCAGTCTTCAACAGCCGGATTAAACGATTTAAAAAAGAGGGTCTCCTCCTTGAAAGTGAGTGGCCCAACCTTCTGGAGTTTGTCAACCGGACTCTCCCGGACCTGCTGGAAAGAGATACCGTCGCCGGCGCTTATAAATCCCTGAAAAACGCCTTAAAACGCGCGGAACGTCCGCCGAAGCGCACCGAACTTTTTTCCCTGGTTGACACCTGCTATCGGGGCCTGATTCCATTCCGAAGGGCCGAATTTATGTTATATATCTCACTCTTTATTATCGGCTACGGCGCTACCTATTCCCCGGACATCCCGACCTTCGCCTTCGCCATCTATTACCTCTTCAACGGAGTGATGATTCAACTTCTCGCTTCCGGATATGAACGTATCAGTTCACCGGTCTGGATGCAGTACATTTTCCGGGAAATGGAAAACGACCCGGCCATCGCTTCCGCTTCTGATACCTGGAATGAATTCAACAGCCAGCAAATGCGTCTGTTGACTGTTTTCTCCTCTATGGGCCTGATTTTGGGCGTTTCCGGACGGCTTCTGGCAAAAGCCACTCACAATATTTCCTGGTTCGGGGTGGATGCCCTGGCAATAATCCTTTTCCTGGTCGGTTTACGGGAATGGTTCAAGTTCTATCAGGGATTGCGCCAGCGCTGCCGTCTGGAAGGGTAATAATTTCTTTCGTAGTGCGACCCTTTCAGGGTCGCCGAAAACAGTGGAACTAAAATTCCAAAAACGACTGCGCCTTAAGGATTTTTCCTATACCGGTTTTTATAAATATTTCGTTACAATCGTCTGTAATGAAAAAATACCTGTCTGAAAAAATTCATTCCGATGTTGAAACAAAAAACGTCTTATATTTACCGGAAAAAGACCGGTGGGAAGTTATGGCAGAAAAATTACTATGAACATGTTTTAAGGAAGGATGAAGATGTGAAAAATGTAGCCAGGTATGTTTTGGAAAATCCAGTGAGGAGAAAGTTAGCGGACGATTTTACAAATTATCCGTTTTCCGGGTCGTTGGTGTTTGATATAAAAGAATTATAGCGACCCTGAAAGGGTCGCGCTACGTAAAAACAACAATACGGATGTAGTCGCTATTTTCTGTGGAGCAGGAGGGAGTTGAACCCTCGGTCTCTGGAGTGCGATTCCAGTGTTTTCCCACTAAACTACTGCCCCAAAATCACCACAAAAACGAGATTGCCGCGCGAAATACGCTCGCAATGACAACTTTAATTATACCAGAAAAATTAGGTCTGGGTAAAGGAGCGCAACAGTTTTACGGTCTCCTCCGGAATCGGTCCGAAACGGTCAACCATTTCCTGCGCCATCTTTTCCGCATCCGAAGAAAAACCGAAAAGCCGGCGGTACAAAGAGAGCCGCACCGTCTCCGACGGAACATAGTTTTCCGGAATGAAACCCTTAATTTTGGCAGTCGCAATCTTGCACTTTACTTTCTGTCCGGTCAGCTCCGCAACCGCCTCCCGGAATAACTGGCTGTAAAGAAAAAAGCCCACCGCTTCAATAAATCCGTGCTGTTCCTTGCCCAGGATGTTCCCGGCCCCCCGTATCTCCAAGTCGGCCAGAGCAAGGCGCAAACCACTGCCCAATTTAGTAAAATCCTCAATCGCCTTCAAGCGCTTCTGCGCATCATCGGTCAGGACTTTCGTCGGGTCATAAAGAAGATAGCAATAGGCCTGGGTCTTGTACCGGCCCACCCGGCCCCGCAACTGGTAAAGGTCAGCCAGGCCGAAGTTCTGACCATCGTTAATTATGATAGTGTTGGCGTTGGGAATATCCAGGCCTGATTCCACAATTGACGTGGCTACCAGAATATCTATCTTCTGGTCCAGAAAACGGTTCATCACGTCAAACAGTTCCTTTTCGTCCATCTGGCCGTGGCTGATTCCAATCTCCGCTTCCGGCAGCAGGCGCCTCAGATGCTCGGCAACCCGGGCGATATTTTCCACCCGGTTGTGGATAAAGAAGACCTGCCCTGACCGTTCCATCTCCCGTTGGCACGCGGTCACAATCAGGTCCTCCCGGTACGGCGCCAGAAGGGTAAGCACCGCCTGTCTTCCAACCGGCGGTGTTTCAATCACGGAAAGGTCGCGGATGCCGGTAATGGACAATTGCAGCGTCCTGGGAATAGGCGTGGCGGAAAGGGTCAGGATGTCGGCGGACGGCCAGCGCGCCCTGAGACGCTCCTTGTGGGTTACGCCGAAACGCTGTTCCTCGTCCACAATCCACATCCCCAAACTCTGGAAACGGATGTCAGCGCTCAGGAGCCGGTGCGTGCCGATAACGATATCAACCTTGCCCGCGGCCATCTCCGCAATCACCGCCTTCTGTTCCGGTTTGCTGCGGAACCGGGAGAGATTCTCAATCCGCACCGGAAAATCCGCGAACCGCTCGCCGAAAGTCCGCAGATGCTGTTCCGCCAGGATGGTTGTGGGGCAAAGCAGGGCAACCTGCCGACCCGCTTCCACCGCTTTGAAAGCAGCCCGCATCGCCACTTCGGTCTTTCCGTAACCCACGTCTCCGCAAACCAGCCGGTCCATCGGTTTTGAGGATTGAAGGTCTTTTTTGACTTCTTTAATTGCCGTCAACTGGTCCGGTGTCTCCTCGTAGATAAACTCGGCCTCAAACTCAGACTGCCAGGGGGAATCCGCCGGATAGACAAAACCCTGCACCCCCTTTCGCTGCTGGTAAATCTTCAGAAGGTCGCTGGCCAGGTCCCGCACTCCCTCGGTAACCCGCTCCCGGGTTTTTAGCCAGGCGCGGCTGCCCAACCGGGAGAGCGTTGGCGGCTTCTCCGCTCCCGCATAGCGGTGCACCAGGTTAATCTGGTTAACCGGCACGAAGAGCAAAATGCCGTCTGCATATTCAATCTTGATTACTTCCTCGTCCTTCTCGTCAAAAATGATTTTGCCAATACCCAGAAACTTTCCGATGCCTTCGTTCAGATGGACTACGTAATCGCCGGGTGAAATCTCTTCCGGACCGGAAATGGCTACGGACTGAAAAAACGGTTTCACGCCGGGCCGGAAGGAGCGATAGCGTCCGAATATTTCCGAATCAGTGAGGAAGGTAACGTCAATTTCCGGAAAGGAAAAACCTTCCGTAAGATACCCGATTTCAATCCGACTCTCCGGTTGCAGGGTCAGGCCCCGCTCAGAAATAACCTCTTTGAAACGCTTTGCCTGGCTTTCGTTCCGGCAGAAGATACGTAAGGGCCGCTGGTTCCAGGCATTGGGGGTTGTCGCAGAACCTTTCAGGGTAAACTGGGTAACGGGTTCGGTGCGAAAGGAAAAGCATTCCCCCTCACCTTTATCCTCTCCCCGACGGGGAGAGGAATCTTGAGAAAGTGGTAAGAAAGAGAGGTTTATTTTAGGAAAGGGGGCTTCCCGTAATTTTTGCAGGGTGAGAAATCTTTCTTTTTCGGGAGGGGTCAGGTAACGTTGAAACTTTTTTTCCTCGGCCTCTATTCCCATTGGTTCGCCGAAAATCAGGACGGTGTCGGCCTGAAAATATTCCAAAAATGAAACGGGCTTTCCTTTGGTGAATAACTGCTTTTCGGATATCGGCAGGATGGACGCAGCGGAAACCGGTTTCCGGCTCAACTGGCTGACCGGGCAATAATACCGAAGAGAAATAACCTCTGCGCCGGAGAGTTCAATCCGCAAAGGTTCCGGCTGACCCGGCGAGAAAAGGTCAATAATCCCGCCTCTGACGGCAAACTGACCCGGTTCCACAACCAATTCCGACCGCTGGTATCCCGCGTCGGAAACCTGCGCCAGGAATTCTCGCCGGTCCAGGGATTGCTTGAGGTTAAGATTGAAAACATATTTTTTCAGGACCAACGGTGAGATGGTTGGCGGAATAATCGCCTGAATCGGGGTTACCACCAAAAACGGCTCAGCGCTGTTGGCCAGACCGTTAAGAGTTATCAGCCGCTGGCTCTCCACCTCGGCGGTGGGGTTCAGTTCTTCGTTGGGCAAAACTTCCGTGAAGGGAAAGAGATTAACCTCAGCGGAGGGAAGAAAAGTCTGTAGGTCACCGAAGGCGCGGCTGGCGCTTTCCACTCCGGCGGTAATCAGCAGCAGTCTTTTCAAGCCGGGCAACAAAGAAAACAGGGCAGCCGTTATCAGGTTTGCGGAAGAGCCGACCAATCCGGAAAGAAATATTTCCTGCTCTCCATCCTGGATTAATACGGCTGATTTCCGGAAGGAATCTAATTTATGGAGGTTTCGGAAAACTTTTTCCAGGTACACGATGGTCGGTCATTGCGAGGCGTAATGTGCCGTGGCAATCCAATCTTTAAAACGAGATTGCTTCGCTAAAAATCGCTCGCAATGACAATGGGTTTGTGGTTTTACAATTTTCGGGAATTCAGGGGGAATTTCCGGCAGAGATTTTTCACCCGCTTCTTGACATCCGAGATTTTAGCCGGGTCCGCCCGGAAAATAATCGCATCCGAAATCAGCCCGGCGATCGTCTCCATCTGGCCTTCCTTCATTCCGCGGCTGGTTATGGCCGGCGTTCCCAGGCGCAGACCGCTTGTCCTGATAGCATCCAGCGGGTCAAAGGGAATCATATTCTTGTTGGTGGAAATACCGGTGCTCTCCAGCAGTTTTTCCGCTTCGGCGCCGGTAATATTCTGATGGGACAGGTCAACCAAAAGCAGGTGGTTATCGGTGCCTCCGGTTACCAGCCGGAAACCCCTTTTTTCCAAGCCTTCAGCCAGACAGCGGCTGTTTTTGACAACCTGAACCTGGTAATCCCGGAACTCCGGCCTTTGCGCTTCTTTGAAAGCAACCGCCTTTGCGGCAATGACGTGCATCAGCGGACCGCCCTGGATACCGGGAAATATCATCCGGTTTAAAAGATGTCCGTGCTCCTTGCCCGCCAGAATAAGACCGCCTCTTGGTCCCCGCAGGGTCTTATGAGTCGTAGAAGTAATAAAATGAGCGAAGCCGACCGGGCTGGGATGAAGACCAACGACCACCAGACCGGCAATGTGCGCAATGTCAGCCATCAGGTACGCATTCACACTGTCGGCAATCTTCCGGAAAGCCGCAAAGTCAATTACCCGGGGGTAGGAACTCGCTCCACAAATAATCATCCCGGGCTTAACTTGTTTTACCTGCCGGGCAATCTCGTCGTAATCCAGAAGTTCTGTTTTGCGGTTAACCGTGTACGGGTGGTTTTCAAAAAGGCAACCGGAGAAACTTACGGAAGCGCCGTGACTCAAATGACCGCCGGAATCAAGACTCATTCCCATAATCCGGTCACCGATCTTAAGAATGGAAAGAAGAACCGCCATATTGGCCTGAGTACCGGAATGGGGCTGAACGTTGGCGTAATCTACCTTAAATAATTCTTTGGCGCGTTCCACCGCCAATCTCTCAATTTCGTCCACAAACTTACAGCCGCCGTAGTAGCGTTTACCCGGGTAGCCCTCCGCATATTTATTGGTCAGGACCGAACCGGTCGCCTCCAGGACCGCCTCACTGACCACGTTCTCCGAAGCAATTAGTTCCAGGGTAAAGGCGAGCCGCTCCTCTTCCTTTTCAATCCAACCGGAAACTTCCGGGTCTGTTTGCTTAATCTTCATATTCAAATCTGAATTTTATTTAAATCCCCTATCTTCCGCAAGGCACAGGCGATCTGCTCCAGGAGTCCCAGCCGATTATTACGCAAAGTCTCATCCGGCGTCATCACCATTACCTTGTCAAAAAAACGGTTGATGTATGGGTTTAACTCCGAAATTTTCGCCAGGGCTGCGCCGTAATTCTCCTCAGTCAAAAAAGCGCCAATCTCCTCTGCCTTGGAAATCCAGAAAGAAAAGAGTTCCTTTTCCGCCTCTTCCGAAAGAAGTTTCGCCTGAAACCATCCGAAAGAGAACTTTTTTTCTTTGGCTTGAAGAAGAATATTGGTTACCCGGCTGAAGGTGATAATCTCTTCCGGACCCCCGGGCTTTCGGAGAAAGTCCGTCAGGGCTGCGGCCCGGGCCGGAAAGGCGGTGATGCTGTCTCCTTCTCCGAAAAGGCCGGCGGCCGCAATATCCGGCCGAAAACCACGGGCTTGAAGCCCATTTTCAATACGCTGGGATAAGAAACCGATTACTTTCTCCTTAACTTCATCTCCTTTTCCCCAGGCCGCCAGTCCGGCGTTAACCGCACCGCTCAACGAAATCCGAAAATCGGTTTTCCAGGCAATTTCCAGCGCTCCCTGCGCCAGCCGTCGTAATCCAAACGGGTCGGAAGAACCGGACGGTTCTATCCCGGACGCAAAGAGACCGCAGAGATTCAGCATTTTGTCCGAAAAGGAGAGTATCCGACTCAACCTGTTTTCCGGCAGGCGGTCTCCGGAATACCGGGGCAGCAAGTGTTCCTTCACGACCTCTGAAATCACCGGCAAATATCCGGACCGCCTCAGAAGACTGGCCGCCATTATTCCGGCTACTTCCGGGAATTCACGCACCATACTGGTAGCCGCATCAACCTTGGCCACCCTCGCCGCCGCGATTAAAATTTCCGCCTCCCCTGCTTCCAGATTCAACTTCCGGGCAAAATCAGCGGCAATTTTTTCCAGGGCCTGGCTGTAGTCGGCCAACGAACCGACTGCGGCCTGGAAGATAACCTTGTTCAATTTAGCCAGTTGTTCCGGAATAGTAACCTGGACATCTTCCTGCCAGAAGAACCGTCCATCTTCCAGCCGGCTCTCCAAAACCCAGAGGAATCCCCGGGTAATCTCTTCCGTAATTCGTCCGTCGGTGATAATGATGAATTCCGGCAGTAATTTTTTCTCCGGGCCGAAGAGCGGCAGGCACTTCAGATTTTCAACGATAATCGCGGCCGCCTCTTCCGGGTAGGAAATATTTTTCAGGTCCAAGCGGCTTAAAGACGCTTCCGGATATTCCAGGGTAAGCGCTATTTTATTCAGGCCCTCCGAGGAATAAGATGCTCCGTCCGGCAGAAAAGATTTTATCTTCCGGGTAAGTTTCCTGACTCTTTCCCCGGCATCAAGTATGATAAAATTTTTGGAAACAGACTTAAAATAACCAGGGATTGAACTTATTTTAATCTTTTTGGGCGAAAGGGTCAGGTGGCCAAAGGTATAAGACCGGGCTTTCACCCCGGCAAATTCCACCGGCAGAACCTTGTCATCTAATAAAGCAAGGATTGAGGTGACGGGACGGATAAAAGATACTTCGCCGCTCCCCCAGCGCATCGGCAGGTTAAAAGAGAGCGAGGAGAGCAATTTCGGCGCTAATTCTTGCAAAATCTCCCGGGTAGACCGGCCCTTCTCTTCCCGGAGATAATAGGTGACCTTTTTCTTACCGTCGTCTTTGACCTTTAAGTCTTTGGGGGTTATTTTGTGCGCCCGGCAATAACCAAGTCCGGCCGGCAGGGGAATGCCGTCCGGCTGAAAAGCCACTGCGGCCGGCGGTCCGGCTACCTCCACAATCTGGGCCGCCTGTTTTTTCGGCAGACCTTCAACGGATACGACCAAGCGCCGGATAGTGGTAAACGAGGTTAGTTTTTCCGCTGGTATCCGGTTTTCAATGAGGGCCTGATTAAACTTTTCTGATAATTGGGCCGCGAGGTCTGGGATTGACTCCGCCGGAAGGTCTTCTACGACTACTTCTAACAAAAAATCCATATCCTTAAATTATACCCCTTATTATGGTATGTTCAAAATATTTCTTTATATCTTTCCATACGGCTTCTTTTAACATTCTTGGCATCTCGTCAGGTTCAGCATCATTAAAAAACACTAAACTTTTTTGGATATGGATACGGTTAGAAGCCAACCTTTTATATTTTTTATCGTAGAAATTCAGCAAATCAATTAATTGATAACCGGATTTGCATATAAAATATAAGTCAATGAAATCCCTTTTCTTTCCTCGGGTTGCTACCGCATCTATTTTCATGGCAGCAATGTCTCGAATATCAGCTATATTCACTGACAGATATTTTAACGGAGGAAAAATTAGGGGATATTTATAAATAAAAAGACTGAAATTTATTCCTTTAAACTTACCGGAAACGGTCCCTTTGCTTGCCTGTTCTTCCTCAAACGAACCTAATGTTGATAGCGCGGTAGAAATTTTCTTGGGCACAAACTCTTTAGTTGTAAAAAAATCAAAATCCACGGAAATACGGTGACCCAATTGGAGGGCAGCGGACGTACCGCCTGCTAAATAGGCCCCTCGTAAAATACCGGAACGGCCTAATAGGGCCAGAATGTCCTTGGCTCCTTTGACGAATGTTTCTTCAAACACAGCACATCCTTTCTTGGTATATCTAATATCAGAGCCCAAAAATTAGCAGTTTTTAAAGAATATCCGCGGTAATTAACGAGGGTATTTTTTATCTCTCTTTTTTTAAAATTATTCCACATCCAGGCAACAGCGTCCTCATCGCCATATTCCAGAATACGCTGTAGAATATACACCTTGCGATTCGCAAGATTGATCTTTTCAAATTCTACCTCCCAGAAATATTTTTTAAATGCCAGGGGTAATTTTTGTATTTTCATCTCCTGATTTACCTGATTTAATATAAACGAACCTTACCTTTATATTATAACCTAAAAACACGGGAATTGACAAACATAAAGGCCGCGGAGACAATATTCGGCCCAGTCTCCGTAACCCTTACTATACAATCTTCTTCGCTCCTGGTTTCACTCCAAAATCGCCTCTGACAAATAGGCAATTTTCCTATGCGACACCACCTTAACAATGTTTGGCATAAGCCTATGCCTTTTTTTATCTCCATGAAATTTTGTGCCTGCCGGGCGCCAGGGTCTTCTTTAATCGCTTTGTCTCCAAAATCCCCTCTGTCCCTTTTGGAACCATTATATTCAGGCAGGTGTTTCCATTCTGTTTTTTCAGCTCAACCTCAATCTCGCCGTAAACAGTGGGCAGCCTGAGATTTAACCGGTCAATGTCCAGCAGGTCGGGGTTCACCATGAACTTCCGCCAATTGGGCGCAAGCGGCTTTAATCCTGATAATATATTAATAAAATAGACTGCCGGATGAGCGCTCCAGGCGTGACAAAGAGAGACCGCCCCGGGAGTCGGATTCCACATCTCATAACAGGTAGTTGAACCATCCTTTAGCATCTGTCCCCATCTTTCTTTAATGAAATCTATAATTTCCTTTTCGCGGCCGCCGACCTTTTTTACGGCATTCAAAACGTAGAAGTAAAAAAAAGGCGATGCCTCGATTATATCTTTGTTGGCCAAAGGCGGCTCTTTCATCGGAATCAACAAAATCCGGTCAACGAATTTTTCGTGGAAATCCGGCTTTAAATCAAGCAGGATTGCCAGCGCGTGTGTATGCTGACTTATTTTTTTAACAACCTTGTTTTTCCCGTTGTCAAATCCGTCATAAAAAACCTGCTCCTTTTCCGACCAGAAACACCGGATAATCTTCTCCTCTAAGCGGACCGCCTCCTTTTGATATGTTTCGCTTTTTTTTCCCAGAATCCGGCAAATCTGCACCATATCCTTCAGGGCGCCCAGATAGAGCATATTAAAAACGGCTGAATAACCATCCTTGTACAGCGGAGCCCAGTCAAGAAAAACCCACCACTCCGGCATTATGCCCAGCATTCCGTCTTTCCCGATACATCTTCGGAAGAATCCGAGCGCTCTTTCTGTTGCGGGGAATTGCTCTTTCAACAAATTCCCGTCTCCGGTATACCGATAGTAATCCAGTTGCGATTGTATCCAGGTAAGCGTAAAATCAGGCAGGACGCAGCCAACCGCTGTTGTCGGGAAATGGCCAAAGGTTAAACCGTTGGAAATCTGGGATTGTCCGCCTTGTTTTATACCCCTCTTCAAAAGTTTTACGTCCCCGAAAAAATGGAAGGTATTAGACCCCTGAACACGGGCATCCCCCCACCACTGCGCCTGTTCCCGCCACGGGCAGTCGACATAAGCATCGAACGAACAGTTAACCTGGGTACGGATACACATATCCCAGATTCTATTCAGGGTCTTATCCGAACTCGCAAAAAATGCTGTTTTTTCAAACGGATAGGAGACTTGTCGGACATAAATACGGAAGATTTTTAAAGGTTTTTGGATGTTGCGCAAAGTGGCTGATAAATACCGGAAACCGTGCATAGCGAAGGTTTCAAAATTGTTCTTGCCCGCTCTTAGCATAAACCGGTCCGAAGGAGCGACTTTACAACCTATTTTAGGGTCCAGAACGCAAAGCCGGTCTTTTTCCAGCAACTCCGCGGTGGTAAAATCAACGACTTCACCGCCCTTCCCCTCAACGGAGATTCCGATGTATCCGGTTACTTCCTCTCCAAAATCCATCAGCAAGGTTAGCCTTTCCCCGAAAGGAAACGGCTTAATTTCGGCAAAACCGGAGCCGGGTTCCAGCATCCTTTCCTTGCCCCTGATTTGAACGGAGGCTTCAATCCCTTGCGGCTCCTGCAGATACACTTCGGTCAGGTTACGGGCGTCTTCCCAGCCCGGATAAGCATTGCCGGAACAGACCTTCAGTATTTTTTTGAAATTTCTCACCTCTTCTTTCATCAAAGGTATTCCTCTTTCCTCCAGGTTCAACCAGGGCAAGCACCCTACGGACCGCCAGCCTCCGTAAAACCAGCCTTCCTTGCCTTCTTTAATATCGGAATCAGGCTCTTTCCAGCATGGGTCTACTAAACGGGCATCAAAATTTTCCTGATAACCTAACTGAATTGTTCTCCGAATCATGTCCTGTTTATGGCCGGGACATTTTTTAATCAGCCAGTTTTTCGGTTTTGTTCCGACATCATTCCCGGCAATTTTACCGGAAACCAATAATCCGGCTGCGCCTCCGTAAATGGATTGAAAAGTTCCGTGACCGAACTGATGTACCAGAACAGACAGAACGTTCTTTCCTTCATTTAAATAGGGGGCAACGTCAACATTGTCAAACGGATAAGATTCCGGATAGCCGCGGGCCGGTCCGAAACAAACATAATGATTGTTTACGTAAAGTTTGTAACGGGTATCGGCCGTAATTTTGATATCAGCCTTGGCGGGAATTTTCGCCAGATTAAACTCCTTCCGGGCCAGCATAAATACGTTTACATCATCAAACCCGTAATGGTCATACCAGAGCCAACCGCACCCTATAAAGTCTTTTAACATTGTCCTCCTCTTCGACTAAAACTGCGGATAATTGTGCCGCGAGGTCTGGGATTGACTCCGCCGGAAGGTCTTCTACAACTACTTCTAACAAAAAACCATCCCTAAATTATACTGCACCGGCCGGAGTTAAAACAATAGTATCCCGCCTTTATCCTTTTTCCTCGCTTTCCGGTACCGCCTTGCCACTTCTTTGGTGATTGCCTTCTTCTCGCTCATTGTTAACCCCATTCACCGCCTCCTCGTATAATATG
>JAHJUB010000146.1 GCA_018829455.1 Candidatus Omnitrophota bacterium | reverse complement strand
TTTTCCTTCAGGAGAACCGCAATCGGTTTTCCAGGGCGGTAAGGACAGATTCCCTTGACCTGTTGTTTAACGAGGTTTTTAATATCCATGTTTTTAATATCCATAAAGACCCATCTTTCTTTTTGCTTCCGACAGAACTTCCGAAACGAGCTGCCGGGTTTTTTCGTTGCCTTGCTCAATAATCCGGTCAAATCCCGCCGTGTCTTTTACCAACTTTTCACGTTCCTTTTGATAGGGAGATAGGTATTGAACCAGAACCTCGGTCAGGTTTTTTTTGCATTCGGTGCAGCCTAATTTTGCAGCCAGGCAGTCATTTTTGATACTCAAACTGTTTGCTTGATTGTAGAGAGCGTTGATGCCGAAGACCGGGCAGGCGTCCGGATGTCCCGGGTCCTTGCGAAATGGCCGCAAAGGGTCGGTAAACATCGTCGCCAATTTCTTTCCGATATCCTCCGGCGTATCGGATAGAAAGATTGCGTTTCCGTATGACTTGCTCATCTTCCGGCCGTCGGTTCCCAACAGTTTCGGGGTGGCGGTCAGGATTGCTTCCGGCTCCGGAAAAAGTTGTCCGTAAAGATGATTGAAACGGCGGACAATTTCCCGCGCCAACTCCAGGTGCGGGACCTGGTCTTCGCCCACCGGCACTTTTTCCGCCTTTACGGAGATGATGTCGGCGGTCTGCAGGACCGGATAACCCAAAAAACCGTAATTGGTTATCTCTTTGTTTTTCAACTGGGCCACCTGTTCTTTGTAAGTCGGACAGCGTTCCAGCCAGCCCAACGGTGTAAACATTGACAGCAAAAGGTGAAGTTCTGAAATCTCCGGTATTTTTGACTGGACAAAGACGGTTGCCTTTTTCGGGTTGATGCCGAAGGCGAAGAAGTCCAGGAGCATCTCGGTAATGTTTTCCCGGATGCCGAACGGATTCTGATAGTCGGTTGTCAGGGCGTGCAGGTCCGCCATTTCGTAAAAACACTCGTACTTATCCTGAAGATTTATCCAGTTGGTAAGCGCGCCGGCCAGGTGTCCCAGGTGTAATTTTCCGGTCGGCCGCATGCCGCTGAAAACCCGTTTCATTTTTTCATCCATTTATCCTTATATTATACCTTATCGATACCTTATCGCCAAATATACTTGCAATCTAACCGGAATAACGGTAAAATAATAGTTGTCATTGCGAACCGGCCAAAGGCCGGTGTGGCAATCTCATCAAAAGGAGGTCCGATGGCATCACTTAAAGGAACACAAACGGAAAAGAATTTGCTTAAGGCATTTGCCGGTGAATCCCAGGCGCGGAACCGGTACACCTATTTCGCCGGCGCTGCTCGCAAGGAAGGATATGAGCAGATAGCCAATATATTCGTAGAAACGGCCAACAACGAAAAGGAGCACGCCGAGGTATTCTTCAAACACCTGGAGGGCGGCGATCTTGAAATTACCGCAACCTATCCGGCCGGGATAATCAAAGAGACCAAAACAAACCTGGAGGCGGCTGCGGCCGGCGAAAAGATGGAATGGACCACTCTCTACGCGGACTTCGGCAAGATTGCCGGGGATGAAGGGTTTCCGGAGGTTGCGCGGTCTTTTGCCGAGATTGCCAGGGTGGAAAGGTTTCACGAAGGACGGTACCGGAAACTAATTAGTAACATCGAAAAAGGCGAGGTTTTCCAGAAGCCGGCTCCGGTAAAGTGGCATTGCTCCAACTGCGGTTATGTTTTTGAGGGCGCCCAGGCGCCGAAGGAATGCCCGGCCTGCAAACATCCGCAGGCGTACTATGAACTCCTCGCCGAAAATTATTAAACATGGAAAAACGTCTCTACCGTTCGCCCACGGAACGCCGCATCGCCGGAATTTGCGGCGGCCTGGCCGAATATTTTAACGTTGACCCGGTCCTGGTGCGGGTCATCTTCGTCGTCCTCTTTCTCTTAAGCGGCATCGGGTTACTGGCCTACATTATTCTCTGGCTGGTACTGCCGGTAAGGAAAAAAGAAGAGGGTACCGTTGAGGTTATTACTCCGGACGGCCAGGAAGAGGTAGTGAGCGAACCGTCAAAAACGGAGGAGTCAGCCAAAGCAATGAAGAAGCACAACCTTCTTGGCGGGATTATCCTGATCGGCCTGGGCGCTATTTTTCTGGCGGAAAATTTTCTGCCGGTTTACCGGTTCAATAAATTCTGGCCCCTGCTCTTGATTATTTTCGGCCTCGCCATCCTCTGGAAATCCGGCAAAAGATGAAACCCAAACATCTCATTCTTGGTCTTTTCCTTCTTTTCCTCGGGGGTCTTTTTTTCCTGGACAACCTCTACCCGCTGAATTTCAACTGGGATATAATTTCACGGCTCTGGCCGGTCCTGCTCATCCTTCTGGGAATTGCGGCGTTGAATGCCAAGCCGGACGTAAAATCAATCTTTTTTGCTTTGACCGCAATTCTGCTTGCCTTCCTTGTCTTTTCCTCGGTTAAGCACGGCCGGTTCAATATCAAGGAGTTTTTCAAGTCCGCTCCTAATTTCCCCGCTAACACAATCTAGTTACTTGCCGATGGACCAGCTGGCCGAGCAGCCGGCGAGAACAACGGCGTAAAGCAGCACAACCGCAACCCAGAAAAGATTCTTTTTCATAACGTCTCCTTCGGCCGCCGTAGCGTAGACGCCGATGCGGCAAAGCCGCTCAGTGTGAGGCGTCTGTAACGCGAAGGTGGCCTGTGTTTTAAATATTATAACATTTTAGGGATGAGATTGCCACGTCACATAAATCGTTCCTCGCAATGACAAACTACGTCGAATTGCCACGGTTTGGTTTTAATGAACAGGCGGGACGCCTATCCCACCGGCATGGAGGTATTTGTCTATAGCGGCCGCCGCTTTGCGTCCGGCGCCCATCGCGGTGATAACGGTTGCCGCGCCGGTTACGATGTCACCGCCGGCGAAGACGCCGGGGATTGAGGTTCGGCCGTCCTCATCCGCTTCAATCTCGCCCCGTTTTTTTACCTTCAGTTCCGGTGTGGTGCGACTGATGATTGGGTTGGGCGTACTGCCGATGGAGACCACGGCCTGGTCAATCTCAATCTTGAATTCGGAATTTTTAATCGGCACCGGTCTCTTTCTACCCGAAGAGTCCGGTTCGCCTAATTCCATCCGGATGCATTCCGCCTGCCTGAGAAATCCTTTTTCGTCTCCGATGTAACGGACCGGAGCGGTTAAAAGCTGGAATTCTATGCCTTCTTCCTTTGCCCGGACAATCTCTTCAATACGGGCCGGCATTTCATTTTCGGTTCGGCGGTAGATAAGATAAACGTGTTCCGCCGCGAGCCGTTTTGCAGTCCGGGCCGCATCCATCGCTACATTCCCGCCGCCGATTACCGCAACCTTTTTCCCGATCTTAACCGGCGTATCATATTCCGGGAATTTGTGCGCTTTCATCAGGTTGACCCGGGTTAAAAATTCGTTGGCGGAATAGACGCCGTTCAGGTTTTCTCCGGGGATGCCCATGAATTGGGGCAGGCCGGCGCCGGTACCGAGGAAAATGGCTTGATAACCTTTTTGGAAAAGGTCGGCAATGGTTAACGCTCTTCCAATCAGAACGTTGGTGGCGACGTGAACGCCGAGCGACTTGAGATAATCAATTTCACCGGAGACAATTGTTTTCGGCAGGCGGAATTCCGGGATGCCGTAGACGAGTACGCCGCCCGGTTCGTGGAAACCCTCAAAGATGGTTACGGCGTAGCCCATTCCGGCCAGTTCTGCGGCGCAGGTGAGGCCGGCGGGTCCGGAACCGACGACGGCGATTTTGCCTGCCCCCTCACCTTTTTCCTCTCCCCGTGGGGGAGAGGACATTCCTTTTGCCCCCCCACCAACCTCCCCCGCCAGGGGGGAGGGAGAAGAGATAGAAATCTCCCCTTCGCGGGGAGAGGGAACAAGGAGTGGAGTGGGGTGGGGGGTGTGGAGGCGGTGCCAGTCAGCTACAAACCTCTCCAAAGCGCCGATGGATATCGGGTCGCCTACCCTGGTCATTACGCAAACCTTCTGGCACTGGTCTTCCTGGGGGCAGACCCTTCCGGTGATTGCCGGCAGACAATTTGTATCGCGAATAATCCGGAGCGCTTTTTCAAAATCTTTTTTCTT
>JAHJUB010000145.1 GCA_018829455.1 Candidatus Omnitrophota bacterium | reverse complement strand
TCCTTTTGTCACTTGACATCACACCGCACATCTTTTTTTCGAACAATTATATCGTTTAATATATTCTAAACGATTAAAACGAACTTGTCAAGTACCCTGCAGCCTAACGAAAGGGAGGGGAACGAGATTCTTCGCAAAAATGGCTCAGAATGACACCTTAATATGGCTCAGAATGACAAACGGGGATGACGATGCAAGGTTAGTCAATTTGGCCGGATACATATTGAGACATAAACCGGAGGAAGGCATCTGTCTTCTTTTGGGCTAAAGCGGCTTGACCGTGCGCCTGGTCATACGCAACAGACTTTTCGGTGGCAATTGCGTAATACTTGGCGTGGAGTTCGCCGATGCGCGGGCCGGACCAGGAATTAACCAGAACGAAGGAAAGGATTGCCAGAGCGAACAAACTGGAGAGAACCGAAATTAAATCTCGGGTGGGGTGGGGGGATTCAACATTTGGGAGGGGATGTAACCCCTCCCCTACAGGCGACCCTGAAAGGGTCGCACTACGAAAGATGACAGCGGAATGGGATTGCCGCGCAAAATACGCTCGCAATGACAGAATTTTTTCGAAAAGGAAATAGAGATAGCCGGAGGCCAGGAGGATAAAGCCGGCCAGGGCCGGGAGACGGTAACGGCTGGTGATGAAGAAAGCCACAACGGAAATGACGCTGGCAAACGTGTAAATCTGAAGATAACGAAACTTTACGTTTGACGCGGTAAAGAAGCCAACCAGTCCCAGCGGAACTACCAGGCCAAAAGCAAACAAGGGGAGTTTCAGGATGTTGGTAATGGCGGTCAGAAGATAGATGTTCAGGTTTTGGGGCCACTCGTAAGAAGAGAAGAAAAAAATGGTTTTCCTTCCCCACAGTTTCCAGAAGTCAAGGGAGGCCGGCGAGAGCAACGGCCCTTTGGGATAAACAAAAAGGCCGATGCTGTCGGCGCTGTTGCCGAACTGCCAGGCCACCGGTCCATTGGTAGAGACGGTCACAAATTTACCGGCTAAGAGAGAGTTGCGAATAATAACGGGCGCAACCAGAAGGAGAAAGCCAAGGAGAAAAAGGAGGGAAGGAAGGAAGAGGGATTTCCCCCTCACCTCACCTCTCCCCGACGGGGAGAGGGTTTTTAATGACTGGCGGGAAACCGGACCTACTACATTTGGGAGGGGATGTAACCCCTCCCCTACAGGCGACCCGGAAAGGGTCGCACTACGAAAGATGACCAGAGGAAGAGAAAGGAAAGCAAAGAGGAGGATGGTGGGCTTGGCAATAGCAGCCAAACCGAAACCCAGTCCGGCCAGCAGCCAGCGGACTTTTCGCTCCGAACGTTCCAGCGTCCAGTAAACCAGAAAAAGACAGAGAACGTTGGTGAAAAGAATAAAACTGTCACTCAGGAGCGTCGCCGAGTAATAAATAAAAGGCCGATAGAAAGAATAAAGGACGCAAGCGATTAAGCCGACCCAATCGTTCCAGAGCCGTTTTCCGAGCAGAAAAATAAGGAAGGCAGCCAACAGGTCAAGTAGAACCTGGATGATGCCGGCGGCCAGATAATTGTGAATACCGAAGATACTGTAGACTGCGGCTAAAAAATAGGCATAACCGGGCGGCTGGTAGAACGGGCTGCCGTCAACAAACCAGGGATGGCTCACAATTTTCACGCCGATTTCGTCCCAGGTGCGCTGGTCCAGACCGTGAAGTAATCGGGCATTAAAAAACGGGGTCTGGCGAAATTCGGAAAGATAGGAAAGACGAAGCAGGAGGCCAAGCAGGAGGACGATTAAGAGGATGAGATGCTTCCCCCTCACCTTGCCTCTCCCCGTCGGGGAGAGGGATTTTAATGACAGGCGGGATTTATCCGCCGAAGCCAGTTTTTGGCGTAGGCGAGACGCCTGTCCTACTGTATCTGAGTAATGTTTCCTGCTCATTTTTTCTCTGCCACAATCAACATTTGCTTACCAAACAAGCGCCAACACAAGGGAAATTTTAGATAAAAACGGAGGAGCCATGAAGATTGGGGCAGCCGGGATTTTGTGGTGTAGGGAAGAAAACGCGGTATCACTTTTTTAATTTCAAAAGCTGCGGCAGCGAGGGCTTCGCAAAAACCATGATGGTTGAACGGAATAGCGTGGTCGAAAAAATTCCAGAATTCCCAGCGCACGTAGGTAATATTAGGTGAGATCACGATGATTAAACCTTGAAATTTCAGTATTCGCTTAACTTCTTGCAGCGTTTTAAGAACTATTTCCCGGTCAGGCAGGTGCTCAAAAAAATTACTGCAAAATACCAAATCAATTGAATTGTCCGGAATAATTGAAATTTCCGTGCTTTTGGAAATCAGCGCTTCAACCCCGGTGTCCGCGTAATTCTTAACCTCGGGGTCAACATCCACCGCATACTTTTTGCCGCAAACGATATTATTGATAAATTCGCAATAACCGGCGCCCAGGTCTAAAACCACAAAATCTTTCTTTACGAATTGCTGAAGATAGCGCCTTACTAAAACTTTCCACATCTTTTCTTTTTTCTTTTTATCGGATTCTGTGAAACGCATCCGATAAGTCTCCCTCGTATCCATTATTTACTCCTGGAAGGAGGCGATGACTTTTTTGAGGGCTTCATCGAGATTTACTTTAGGGGAATAACCAATCGCTTCTCCGATGCGGGACAGGTCCGGCAGTCTGCGCCGCATATCTTCAAAACCATCCCGGTAGGCCTCTTCCGGCGGCCGGTGAACAATGCGGGAACTACTCCGGCATAACATCTTTATCTTCTCCGCTAATTCCTGGATTGTAATCTCTTCCCTGGTTCCGATGTTGAACACACCACCAACAATATTTTGCTTTTGTGAAAGAAGATAGAGCGCTTCCACCACATCGGAAACATAGGTAAACGAACGG
>JAHJUB010000239.1 GCA_018829455.1 Candidatus Omnitrophota bacterium | reverse complement strand
GCAACTTCTCAATCGGGTCTACGCGCCCATCGGCATCGACATCCATTCTGAAACCCCAGCAGAGATCGCCATCAGTATCGTAGCTCAGCTTATCAGAGTAAGGGCCGAAAACGCCGAGGGTAATAACATTAAACTCCCTGTTCTGGACATAACCGTGAAGGTCTAACGGAAGCTAATATGAATTAATACGTCGAGGCTATGACCTGAATCGGATTACTGGGCGAGTTGCTGAAATATACGAAATGGTCCCGGATGAGATTTATGTAAAAAGCAAGCAGCAAAAAAAGGTCAAAGCCAGAAGTCTTCTTTGTTTTTAGGCTGTCCGGGAACTGGGTATGTCTCTCAAGGATCTGGCCAGGCATCTGGGAAGCAGTGTTCCAGGCGTAGGGTATGCTGTGGAAAGGGGAGCGGCTATTGCACGAGAGAATATGTATCAACTGATTGACTGATTATCTTAGTATTTTAAGGGCGTCCCCCGGTAACTAAAGGGCAGCTTAAAATCCTATGAGTATATTGGAAATTATCCGTATAAAGCGCCAAGATATTTTTTATGAAGGGCTCTAAGAATAAAGTCTACCTTGTAATTTCAAATTCGTTATTCAATAGTTAAGCTTTGAGCCTTCTTGTTGACCTTGCTTTTGAGTATATCCGGGAGGACCTTTGGCAGTCTAATATTGAAGTGTGATCCTTGGCCAGGAGTGGAATCCGCCCTTATTGATCCTCCGTGCTCCTGGATTATCTTATTGGAGACAAAAAGGCCAAGACCTGTTCCCTTGCTTCCTTTTGATGAGAAGAAAAGAGTAAATATGTTTTCCCTTGTCTCTCTATCCATGCCCATACCATTGTCATGTATATCGAAAACAATGTGATCTTTATCCTGCGTTACACTGAAGATGATCTTATGGGATTTTTTTGATTTATCTTCTATACATGCATCCATAGCATTTTCAAGGATATTTATCAGTGCTGAAGAGACAACGCTGGTGTCTACCTCAAATTTTCCTATAGACCGGTCGAAATCATGAATAAATTCGATAGAATAACCTTTTATTTTCGGTTCAACAGTAGAGGCCACATCCTTGGCTAAGCTTAGAACATCGGTCCGTTCCCAATTCAGGTCCCGCTCCTTTGCGTAATAAAGCAAGTTAAGAACCATATTCTTGAGACGGTCGACCATAAGTTTTATAACATCCCAACCTTTTTCGATCCGTTCCTGGTTCCCTTTTTCTATGCCTGTGTCGAGCCAATACATTCCACCGTCTAAACCTGTCATTATTCCCTTTATTCCGTGAGAGATGGAACCAATCAGAAGACCTAATGATGACAAATGATCCTGTAGCCTTCGAATCTGGGTTATGTTGGTAGACATCTCCATAACCTGTGTGACCTCTCCATCAGCTTTCCGTATAGGAGCTGTCCAGGTGAGAACGTTGTATTGCTCGCCAGTTTTGGATGTCACTACCGTTTCTGACTGCTGTGATTTTCCACTCTCGAAGGTTTTTACAACCGGACAGTCGGGACATGGTTCATTTCTATGTTTGTAAACATTGTAACAGTACGATCCTATTTCATCGCCGAAATCTTCTTTGAATTGTCTGTTAGTAGCCACAAGCCTGAGCTTTCCATCCTGGACGGAAATATAGCAAGGCACTTCATCAAAGAGTTGCTGGTATCTTTGCTGGGTGGTACGCAGTTCCTCTTGGAGACGATTCATTTCCGTAATATCAGCAGATATCTCAAGGACCAATTCGACATCACTTTCCCCGCTTCTGATTGGTGCGGTATGCACAATAACAGGAACCTCTCTGCCATTTACGTCTTGGATTGTCTCCTTGCTCCGCTGACCCTTTCCCGTGTGAAATGTTTTACCAACAGGGCATTTTGCACTTCGCCCTGCCCCTTCCTTATATGCATCCCAACTATTACACCCTATCTTGTCTCCCAGTCTCTCTTTGTAAAGCTGATTAGTGGCAACAACCTTAAGGTCACGGTTGTGTATAGAGACAAGGCAGGGCAGCTCATTGAAATATGTAATGCCACCTTCAAAGTCCTCTACAATATTTCTCGTTGCAGAGGATAGACCTTCGATGACCTGTCCCACAGCAATCAATCTTTCGACCTCTACAAGCCTTGCTGACTTTTCACGCACCATCTCTTCGAGATTTTCAGTATACTCCCTTATTCTCTGCCTCATGGAAATTCTTTCATGCGCTCTCTCTAAAGCAAATCCCAGGATTTCGTCATTTATGGGCTTAGTAATAAAATCGGTTGCTTCATACTTGAGACTCTTTATGGCAAGGTCCATATCACCGTGGCCGGTAAACATAATCACTTCTGTGTCAGTGTTTTCCTTTTTAATCTTCTGGAGGAGTTCTATACCGTCCATGATGGGCATTCGTATATCGGTGAGGACTATAGGAGGGTTAACATTTCTGAAAATCTGGAAGGCTTCTTCACCATTTTTTGCCGTAAACACTTTATAACCGAGGTCAGATAGCGATATATCCAGAACATCGCGGATATCTTCTTCATCATCCACCAACAATATCTTCTTGTCCATAATTGTCTGTCTTGTAATGAAATGTCTCGCAATAAGAACTAAGGCAATCTAAAAATGACGATCAGGAATTTTATTTTGTGTTTTTAATCTGACGATCCCTCACCTATGGTATTCCTTACTATCGCCAAAAGTTCTTCCCGATCAATCGGTTTTTCAAGCGCTGCCACGACCTTTTTTATGGAACGGTGGGGCACATGCAATCCACTGATAACAATTACCGGGATATCCTTGAATTCCTGGATTTTTGTATACCTAATGTAAAACAATGGCCCCGCTACTTTGGGCATATCAAGATCTAACGTTATCAAGTCCGGCTTCTCATTCTTCAATGCTTCAAACCCTTCCGCAGCGTTATATGCGAAACATGTCTCATACCCATTATCATTAAACAGGTCTACAAGGTAATCAACGGTAGTAGGGTCATCGTCCATGACCAGAATTTTTTTTGCCATAACACACCTCTCTTTCAGCTTTGGGATGATATGCATGTTTATCAAAATTGATGCAATGCCTTGCATTCATCAATTTGTATCTTTAAGGAGTGTTTCGATTATATTGACCAATTCTTCGGCCTTGGGAGGCTTTTCCATGTAAGCTTCTGGTTCGGGTATGGGGTCATCCTGTCCCATATTCAACATCTTCAAGGAATGGGAGAATGCCCTGCTCTCGACACCCGAAAGTATAATAACCGGGATATCTTTCAGATTCTTGTCTACCTTTAGCTGCCGATACATCAGAACTCCACCTTCCCTTGGCATCATCAGATCAAGGATGATAAGAGCAGGAGCGGCCTCCTTTGCCTCCCGGATGCCCTCTTTTCCATCCTTAGTAACTATAGCCTTGTATCCGCTTGTCTCAAGCACGATGGATATGAAGATTCTCATATGCAAATCATCATCTACTACCAGAATCTTCTTCTCTTTCACTTGAGGGCTCCATGGCAGTTACTTGCAATTCTTGAGGCTATTTATTTAAGGACTGGCCACTTTGTCAGGATGATTCACGCTTGCAACCGGACATGCTGAACGCAAAACGACCTGTTCCACTGTGCTCCCGAGTTCCGCTTCATCCGGATCGATTTCCCTGGTGTGGTGAGCCATGACAATGAGATCAGCTTGCTTTTCCCGTGCGAACTTCAAGATTTCAACATATGGTATTCCTTCCCATATCTCTATTTCATAATTGTCGAAGTCGCCCATTTTAGATACATACTTCTGTTCCATTTTTCGCCTGGCCTCTTTTATCTTTTCTTCTATCTCTGCTTGTCCCGGTACCTTACCCGCCTGAAGGGAACTGATATCGCAAGAGTGGAAGAGGTAAAGTCTGGCCCCTACATCTTTGGCAGCCTTATATGCAAACAGAAAGGCCGAGTCTGACGCCTTGGAGAAATCGGTTCCGAATATGATATGGGAAAATAACTTAAAGCATGTGGTACATGGCCTGCTTATTATTAGAACAGGACAACGTGCTGCCTTTGCAACCTTCTGCATTGTCATCCCCGCAACACTCCTGTAGCGCGTCGCCCCTATATCTTCCTGCCTAGTGTGGGCGCCCATCACAATGAGTTCCACGTCTTTTTTACGCGCCATCCTCAGAATTTCCGTATGGGGTACACCGACCGTGGTTTCAAGCTCACAGTTTTCAACGGTATCTATTAGCTTGGCATAGGTATTCTTCATCTCCTCCTTTACCCACTGAATATAATCCGGATCACCTTGTTCCGTTTCACCGGTCCTGACGTCCTTTACAAAGGGACTGAAACCGCGTGTGGGAACTCCAAGGGCATGAAATACGTATAACTTCTCCGATTCGTACTTCAATGACAGATTAAAAGCCACTTTCGCCGCATCATCACAGGTGGGTGAAGCTGTCGTGGCAAACAAAATTTTTTCAAACATATATCACCTCCCTATTTCACACTGCTTGGGACTACCATGAAAACTCAGTTCCCAAGCAATCCCATCAATAAATTCAAACAGGCTGAATACAGTATCAAATTCGAAAATATCCACCTTGTCTCCAAAAACCACGTGCTTTAACTTTCCAAGTCGAACCGACATGTCTAGGATATTTTCCATTCGGACGGATTTTAGTGCAAACGTTTTATGGCTTTTGATCCCATGAAAAGAGTTGTAAATTTCTAAACGCGGGTTTCCTGGAAAGCCAATCATTTCAACTGTTTTATTGAACTCAAGGTGATCGAAGCCATCAAAGCAACATCCGTTCGCAGGGCATGCCAGGTATTGTTCAATAGATGTTGGGAGAAAGGCATTCAAACTTGCAAGCAATGAATACTTTCCAAGCATCTGAAACCAACTTCTTAAAGTGTATCCTTTTTCAAGATCCACCTTGAAGCCCAGGAACATCAGTAGGACCGATTCTACGGTTTCCCCGTTTTGAACAATTGAACCGTCTCGCATCAGAGTGATATTATTCATCTTTTGCCTTTAGATGTTCAGGTACTTCCACCATGCTGATGAGAAGAGGTTTCAAAAAAGACCATTTAATGTCTATATTGTATATTTCTTCCATATCTCTAATTGCGTCCCAGCAGTTGTGACAAGGTGAAACAACAAGATTTGCTTCCGTGGCTAATATCTGGTCACGCTTCATTTTAAGACCGATGTTCCGCTGTTCACGATATCGCCCGATACCGTTAAGTCCTCCGCCGCCGCCGCAACAGAAATTATGCTCACGACATGGTGTCATTTCTCTAAAATCTTCAGCAATATAGCCCATGATTTCCCTTGCAATGTCACCGAGGCCTGCATTCCTTATGTAATTGCATGAATCCTGGTACGTAACAGGCTCCTTTATCTTTTTGGCAGGGTCTATTTTAAGTTTCCCTGTTCTTAAAGCTTCTGCGACCCATTCAACATAGTGAATACTTTCGACAGGGGGCTTTCCATCCTTCCTACCGGCCCAGTAAGGACCTTCCAGCACCGTAGCCCTGAATGCATGGCCACATTCAGTTCCAACCATCCTCTTGGGTTTTAACCTTTCCATAGCATCGTAAACAGTCTCGACCTGGAGCTTACATGCTGCCCAATCGCCTGCAAACATTGCAAGACTCGTTTCCTCCCATCCAACGCTGGGGACAGTCCAATCTTCACCCGCAATATGGAACAAGATTGCAGCTTCAGCTATGTCATAGGGATAGTGTTTTGGTTCCCGTGCATTACAGGTGTACATTATATCAGCACCTTCCTTGTCGATGGGAATCTTCAACACAGGCCAGTCATCTTCTTGTTCTTCTTCCATCCATTTACAGGTTTCCACCCAATCTTCGGTAGTAACATCCATCTGGGCCCTGTAAATCCTGTGCATGCCGGAACCGATCTTCAATTCCCAGGGTACAAAGCCCTGAGAAAAACAAAGGCCCCTAACATAGCCAAACATTATCCCCATGTCGATACCATGGGGACAGTACATCCCGCATCGATTGCAGCAGGTGCACTTGGACCATGCAGTGTCCATAACCATCTGCATAAAGGCATTGTCAACATCTCCTTTTCGCTTTACCATTTCACCTAGGGTCGATTGTATCTTGTAAGCTGGAACCTGTTTAGGGTCCTTGTTGTTTACAGTATAGAGGTAGCAGCTATCAGCACACATTCCACAATGGGCACATATTTCAAGCCATGT
>JAHJUB010000144.1 GCA_018829455.1 Candidatus Omnitrophota bacterium | reverse complement strand
CACATTATTTTCATACTGTAGTTATTTTATCATAAACTGCTCCACGATTTCCTCCATCTTGAGGAAACGGGAACCCTTTAAAAAAATGAAGTCGCCGGGTTGAACTTTTTTCCGCAAAAAGGAACCGGCGGCTTGATTGTCTTCCGCCCTCAAAATTTTGCTTCCGGGAAAACCAAACGAACGAGCGCCCTCTCTGACTGTTTCCTTATCCGGGCCGACCAAAATCAGGCAATCCGGATTTACCCGCGCCAGAAACCTTCCCAGACTGAAATGGCTCCTTTGGGAAAAACGTCCTAATTCCGCCATAGAGCCGGCTACGATTATCTTGCGGTTATGTCCGGCCAGGCGCCGAAACATAATCAGGGCCTCCCGGAAAGAAGTGGGGTTGGCGTTGTAGGTGTCATCAACGATATAAGCGCCGGACTTTTTCAGAACCTGAAAACGGTGTTTCGCCGGTTTGAATTTCGCCAATTGTTCGGTCAAAACATCTTCCGAAACTCCAAACCGCAGGGTCAGGGCTGCAGCCGCCAGAACATTCTTGAGATTGAAGAGACCGAGAATGGGAACAAAAAGCGGCAGGGGTTTTCCTTCTTTCCGGCCAAGCCGAAAATGAGCGCCCTCCGGCGTGAACCTGATATCTTTCGGGAAGTAATCGGCTCCCGTCTTCAAACCGAAAGTAACGCGCTCACGCACCGGAAAAGAGGATAAGAAGGAAAAGAAACGGTCGTCGGCCGGAAGGACGGCGCAACCCTGTTTGAGATAAACAAGGAGTTCCGCCTTGGCCGCGGCTATCCGGCTTTTGCTCCCTAAAAGTCCCAGGTGCGCGGAACCGATGTTAGTAATCAAACCGAAATCCGGAGACGCGGCCCGGCTCAAATTCGCAATCTCGCCGGGGTGATTCATCCCCATCTCCAGAACCGCCGCCTGGTCAGCCGCGCTCAGATTAAGAATAGAAAGGGGAAGACCAATCTCATTATTAAAGTTTCCGGTATTAGCCATTACGCGATAGGAAGCGGAGAGAATATGTGCGATGAGTTCCTTGGTCGTGGTCTTACCGCTGCTTCCGGTTACGGCGATGACCGGTATTTTAAATTTTCGGCGGTAGTTTTCGGCGATGGCCAGAAGCGCTTTTTTAGTGTCGGGAACTTCAATCAAGACAAATTTCCCCTCACCTCGCCTCTCCCCAGAGGTGAGGTGAGGGGAAGTAAATTTTCCCGAAGCAAACAATGAGCCGGAGGCGCCTTTAGCAACGGCCGCGGGGATGAAGGTATGTCCGTCAAAATTATCTCCGGCAATCGGGATGAAAAAATCCCCGCGTTTAAGACTGCGGGTATCAATTGAGACGGAACGAATTATGAAATCCTTTCTTCCCTGTTTCAACGAGCCGCCGGTCCAGTCCAGAAGTTCTTTTACGGTCACCTTTTCCATTTATCTATACCGGGCGCACAAATCAACTTCGGCAAGTTGAATTCAGGAGAAATATCCATACCGGAATAAAAATTATCTCAACCCCGCTTATCTGCTCTTGTTTTAATAAATCTTTAGTCAGGATAATGCCTTTTCTGATTTTAAACTTCTTACAAAAACTTAAAAGCGGAGAAATTTCTTTCAGTGTTATCTGATTTTTATATTTTACTTCCAGCGGCGTATTATCTTTAAGAATAAAATCAACTTCATTATTTCTTAAACGCCAGAAAAATTCTTCCTTAAGGTTTATTGCTACCAGATTTTCGATAACCTTACCAAGAAATTCAGGGTTTTGAAACTTTTCGGAATGACCGGCAAAGATAAAATTCGTTGAACCCGAATAAACCTTTTTTAATTTTCTTTCCGAGGTAAAACGATTTTTACTGAAATTATAAAAACTTTTAATAAGCATTGCGTATTTTAAATAAAAAATATAGTCGGCGACGACTCTTTGGTCTCTTTTAAAAGTATCCGAGAGAGTAGCATAATCTAAAAGAAAACCCGGGTTAGAATTAACAATATCCATAATCATTTTAAGAAGTTCTGAATGTCTTATCTTATACATTCCCGGCAGGTCAGCAAAAATAATTCTTTCCATAATCGTCCGGGCGTAATCTTTTATTTTCCGGTCATCATCCTCATTGAGCAATTCAATAAAACCACCCTTTTTTGCATAATCTAAGAGATGGGGAGAAATCCTTTCTTTTGCCAGGTAAATTTCTTTAAGAGGCGTAATTTGAAAAAAATCACCGGTAATTGATCTTATTTTTTCATTTTTTAACTCTAAAAACTCCCGGAATGAGGCTAGCGGTAAAATAAATTCAAAAATTCTTCCTGCCAAACTTTCTTTTGCTCCCTTCTGAACTAAAATACTGGCTGAACCGGAAATGATAAATTTAATATTAGGATAGAGGTCATAGAAGATTTTTATCTGATTTTGCCAATTAGATAATTTTTGGATTTCATCCAGGAAAATATAGAGCCTTTTTGGTTTAGTTAAATCAGAGAAAAGAACAAATTCGGAATAATTTCTGAAAAGTTCTTCTAAATTTGAAACATTCTCATCAAAAGAAAAATATAAAATATTTTTTGGGGGTATATTATTTTTCAATAACTCTTCTACGATTTGATAAATAAGGGTGGTCTTCCCGGTTCTGCGGAGTCCATATATTGCTAAAACCTGGCGGTCTTTAAGGTAATCTGTAAGTATACGAAAAAGATTTCTTTTGTAGGGTTTTAAATAGAATCCATCCACCTTCCCTGAATCCCACCAACGATTAAATGTCATTAAATTTAACATATAGTTACATTATAATGTAATTTGTTGTAAATGTCAAATATATTAATACTGCACTTAAAGGCGGGGCTTCTGAACGGATAGGCCAAACGGTTAAGGGAATGACAATTTCGGCGACCCTGAAAGGGTCGCACTACGAAAAGACAGGCGGGACGCCTGTCCTACTACTCGTTTTATAGTTTTTCTTCGCAAGCGAGGATGTCTGGTTCGCTGAACTTAGCGTAGAGACGGAAACAAGACAAGCAATATGACGGCATGAGTAGCCGGGGCTCGCCTTGAATTATAGGCGAGAACACGGCGAGGCTCATACCGGAGTTGCGTAGTCTTGTCCGAATCGCAGATTGTTCAGCGAACCAGACATCCGAGCGCTATAAAAGGGCTTTGCCGGCAACCAGCCGGTCGTCAAAGGGAATGACGGTATCTTTCATAATCTGGTAGGTTTCGTGGCCTTTGCCGGCGATTAAAACGATGTCCCCTTTTTTCGCAAAAGAGATAATTCGGTGAATCGCCTCGGCGCGGTCCGGAATTATTTCGTATCGGCTGCGCCGGGAAGACAGAATTCCGGCTACAACATCACTGATAATGGCAGACGGTTCCTCGTTGCGCGGGTTGTCCGAGGTAATAATAAAATAATCGGCGTAGGCGGAAGCGATTCGGCCCATCTTGGGCCGTTTGCTCTTATCCCGGTCTCCGCCGCAACCGAAAACCAAAAGGATGCGGCCCGGCTTTTCTTTAGATGCCTTTCGGGCCGCGTGCGCAGTCATCAAAAGATTTTTCAGGCCGATGTCGGTATGGGCGTAATCAACCACCACCCGGAAACCATGACTTGTTTCCACATCCTCAAAACGACCGGGCACCACCCTTAATTCCTCAAGGCCCTGCCGGATGGTCTGAAGCGCGATACCCTCGCCAACTCCAAAAGCAAGTGCGGCTAAGGCGTTATAGGCGTTATGCCGACCCGGCAGTTTTAACATAATCTCCGCTTCGCCCATCGGCGTCCGGGCGCGGAAAGAAACGCCGTCTTCCTTCAAAACCAGACCAAAACCCCGCACCATAGAGCCGGGCCGAAATCCGTAACTGATCAGCCGGACACCCCTGGGAACCGAACGATAAAAATACCGGGCCGCCCGGTCATCGCGATTGATAACAGCCACCCGCTTTTCCTTGTTGCTCTTGGCCAGGTAAGTAGAGAAAAGACTGGCCTTCGCCTCCAGATAGTTGCGGAAGGTTCCGTGGTAATCAAGGTGTTCGTGGGGGGTGATGTTGGTAAAGAGACAGACGTCAAAAGGAATGCCGCTAACCCGTCCCTGGGCAAGCCCGTGTGAAGAAACTTCAATAACCGCATAGTGGCACTTCGCCTCTACGCTCTGGCTGAAAATCTCCTGGAGTTCCAGCGGTCCCGGCGTGGTGTTGAGAGCCGGCACCTGGCGGTCCGCCACCCGGTAGTTAATGGTGCCGATTACGCCGGCTTTTTTTCCGGCAGCGTAGATGATACTTTCAATCAAGTAGGTGGTGGTGGTCTTACCGTTGGTGCCGGTCACGCCGACTATCCGCAACTTCTGCGCCGGGTACCGGTAAAAACGTCCGGCCAGTTCCGGCAGAGCCCCCCTGGTGTTCTCCGTAACCACGGTTACCGCCCGGCCGGCTGACTCAAAATCGGTCTGGGTCAAAATCGCCCTGGCCCCGCGCTCCAGCGCTTCCGGAAGATAACGATGGCCGTCATCCTTTTCACCGACAATCGCAACGTAAAGATAGCCGGGCCGGACTTTCCGGCTGTCAATCGCCAGGCCGGTGATTTCCGGATTCTCGGAAGACGGGAGAACCTTCTTTACCGGCAATCCTTCCAGCAAATCTCGTAGTTTCATCTTGTCTTTATTTTGTTTGTTTTATTTCCTGGTCCGGCGGGATACCCAGGGCCAAAAGGGTTCGCTGGCCGATGCGGTTAAAAGCCGGCCCGACGACCACCCCGCCGTAATAAGCGCCCCTGGGTTCATCCACCATGACGTAAATAACCAGATTCCGCGCCGGAGTTTTAATAAAACCGGCAAAGGAAGCAACGTACTTGGAACGGGAGTAGCGGCCGTTTTCCACTTTCCGGGCGGTTCCGGTCTTGCCGCCTACGCGATAGCCGGGAATTGCGGCCCACCGTGCGGTTCCCTCTTCGGAAGCAACATCCTCCAGAATTGAAATCAGGGTGTCCGCGGTCGCCTGAGAAATAATCCGGCGGACCAAAATAGGCTTGCCGCCGGGAGTGAACCGGCCGCGGCTGTCGCGCACCCATTTCAAAAGATACGGCTGATAGAGATTGCCCCCGTTGACGATGGCGCCAACGGCTGCGGCGCACTGGACAACTGTGGCGCTGACTTCCTGGCCAAAAGGAATCGCGGTCATGGAATAATCGGACCACTGGGAAACAGGCCTCAAAATTCCGGATACTTCCCCGGGAAGATTGATACCGGTCTTTTTGCCAAAACCAAACGCAGTGGCATATTGATATATCCGCTCTTCACCTAATTTAAAACCGACCTTGACGGTGCCGATATTACTGCTTTTGACAATAATTTCCCGGACAGTAAGCATACCATAAGGATGCGTGTCGTGAATAAAATGATTCCGCACAAAATACTTTCCGTTTTCGCAAAAAAAGGTGTCTTCCGATTTAACCACCCCTTCTTCCAGGCCGGCTGCTGCCGTAACCATCTTAAATACCGAACCCGGCTCAAAAATGTCAGTGACCGAACGGTTGCGGCGGCAATCCAGAGAGGAGATTACCGGCGGATTCGGGTCGTACGTGGGACGATTCGCCAGGGCCAGAACCTCTCCATTGTCCGCATCCAGCACAATCCCCGCCGCGCCCCGGGCCGAATATTCCTTAAATACTCTTTCAATCTCCTCTTCCAGGATGCGCTGAATTTTGATGTCTATCGTCAAAAAAAGGTCCTGACCGGGCCGGGCCGGCTCGCCTTCATTTGAGGACGGAATGGGATTCCCTTTTCCATCTCGCAGAATAAAAATTTTCCCGGCCCGGCCGGAAAGAAGGCGGTCGTACTGTTTTTCAATGCCCTCCAGTCCTTTCCCGTCTATGTCCACCAGACCAATAACGTGACTGGCTATCTTCCCTTCGGGAAAAGACCGGACGAAAGTTTCCTGAAATCCGATCCCTTTTAGGGCCAGTTTCTTGATGGCGCTGTAGGCCTCGTAAGAAATCTGGCGATTCAACCAAACAAACCCCTTGCCGGATGAAAAGACCGCGGTTAATTTCCCCGGAGATTCGCTGATAATGGGCGCAATCTTTCGGGCCGCCTCGGCCGGCGGTTCCTGGAGATATTTCGGCTCCGCGTAAAGTCCGTAATAAGGGATAGATATCGCCAGAGGCCTGCCTTCCCGGTCATAAATCACACCGCGGGGCGCCGGCTGGAAAATCTCCCGGTAATTCTTGACTCGCGCCTTCCGCTTCAGTTCCGGCGCTTGCTTAACCTGGAGAAAGGCCAGCCGCAAGAAGATCAGGCCGAAACAAATGAGGAAAATCCTACCGATGATTTCCAGGCGTTTTTTCCGTTCCACTTTTATAGATGTTCCAGGACTTCGGTTCCACCAGAAGCAGGCCGAATTTCTGCAATCTGGCCCGGATGGCCGAAATGCTTTTTAACGAAAGCGCCTGGGCCTGCAACTGCCGGTTTTCCGTCAGGAGTTCCTTGTGCCTGATTTCTGCCTTCCCGATTCCATATCCCTGGTTGACAATCAGTCCCTGTTGCCAAACATAGAAAAATATGGCGATGAGCAGTAAAACAACGATGTGCCAGAATTCAAACCCCTGTTTCTTTTTCCTGCGCATAAATTAATTCAACGTATCCTCTTTAAATTTTTACCGCGCCGCGCAATTTTGCGCTGCGGCTGGCCGGATTGGCAACCACTTCCTCCCGTCCGGGCCGAACCGGCTTTTTGGTGATAACCCGCAACTGTTCATTTTGTTTCAGGAAGTTTTTAACGATACGGTCTTCCAGGGAATGGTAGGAGATTATGGCCAGCCGGCCGCCGGGCTTGAGAATTTCCACAGCCTGGGGAAGTGAAATCTCCAGACTTTCCAGTTCCCGGTTAACCGCTATTCTCAGGGCCTGAAAAACACGGGTGGCCGGGTCAGACTTTCCGTGCCGGCGTATCACCCGGCGGCTAATTTCCGCCAGCTGAGTTGTGGTGCTTACGGCATCACCATCGGCCGCTTCTTTTATCCTGGCGGCCAATCGCCTGCTCTCCCGGATTTCACCGTACTGATAAAGGACATCGGCCAGTTCCTCGGCCGACAAATCATTCAGCAACTTAGAGGCCGGTTCACCTTCCGCCCGGTTAAACCTCATATCCAACGGCCCTTCCCTTTGAAACGAGAAACCTCTTTCGGCCTCATTCAGCAGATAACTGGAAAGACCCAAATCGTATATTATTCCGTCGGGCGCGTCGAAACCGGCGCTACCGGCCAGCAATTTCAAATCCCGGAAATCCCCTTCCCGAAAAGTGGTTTGACCGGAAAAATCATTCAACCGGTTGCGGGCTTCTTCCAATGAACTTTGGTCCCGGTCCAGGCAGAGTAATTTTATTTCGTTTTTAGACGCCGCCAACATTGCCAAACTGTGTCCGGCGGTACCGGTGGTGGCGTCGATGAAAAAACCACCTTTCTCCGGTTGAATTATAGCCAAAACTTCCGCAGTCAGAACAGGTATGTGCAACAAGATTAGTGTGGTCATTGCGAGAAGCGAAGTGACGCGGCAATCTCCTCCTTATAACGGGATTGCTTCGCTGCGCTCGCAATGACATCTAAGATTGTGTGGGGGGCGATAAGCCGGGTTCTGTTTAGATAGCCATTTCTCTTGGCCCTGTCTTACGGCAGGGCTCAAGCAGCCTACCCGGGGTTTTTGCGGAGCGGGCGTCCATCCCCCTGCTCGGCCTTGCTCCAGAGAGGTGTTTGCCAGACGGCAACCTTGCGATTGCCGCCGGTGAGCTCTTACCTCACCATTGCACCCTTACCGAACCCTTCACCTTTAATTCCTTTCCCCAATTGGGGAAAGGTGAGGGGAGGGGGAACGGCGGTTTATTTTCTGTGGCGCTTTCCGTTTCCTTGCGGAACCTGGGTGTTACCCAGTCTCGGCCCGACCGGAGCCCGGACTTTCCTCGGATGCCGATATCCGCCTACGCTAAAGTCTGCCTTCGCCAAGGCTTCGGCAGACATGCTTCGGCGGATAAAGCCGGCAACCGCAGCTATCTCGCCCCCCCATGAAAAATGAAAAAATACAAAACTATTTGGACGCAGATGTACGCAGAAACTACCGGATAAAGATTAACAACAATTTTAGAGTATTTTTTAGTAATTCTCTAAAGTAATTTTTAATCTGTATCTGCGGTTATCTGTGTTAATCTGCGTCCGATTTGTGTACCTATGCTTTTTTATCCAACGCCTTATTGGCTAACTGGTCCGCGGTTTTGTTCTCGTCGTGGCTCAGTTTTTCAAAGGAGACCTTTCCCAACCCGGAAGCAAGGCGCTGCGCCAGCAAATGAAGCCGTTTGATATCTTCGTTCTTGACCTGGTAACGGCCGGTCATCTGATTTATCAGAAGTTCGCTGTCGCTGTAAATCGTTAACTCCAATCCGTTAATTTTATCCGGAAGATTATGCACGTACAAAAGCGTTTCTCCCAGTCCGTAAAGGAGCGCGGTATATTCGGCTATGTTATTGGTGGTGATTCCAATTTCAAAACCAACCTCCTTCAGCGGTTGGCCTTCCGGGTCGTAAAGAGCGACTCCAATGGCAGAACGGCCCGGATTACCCCGGCTTGCTCCATCAATAAAAATGGTTAGTTTCATAATATTATTCTAAATACAAAAGACGATTGCATCCTTCGCAGAAAACCAGGTCGGCCCCTTTATGTAATTGGTCCAGCGTGCCGGTGGGCAGCCGTGTCTGACATCCGGTGCAGATGTTGTCCTTCACCCCGGTCAGGGCCTTACGATTCGCTTTTGCTTTCAGAACCCGTTCGTAGGCGACTAACATTTCTCTGGGAATCGCTCCGGACAGAACCGGCCGGCGTTTTTCTTCCTCGGAAAGTTCCTCCCGCATTCCCGCTTCTTCCCGGGCCAGCGCCTTCAATTTTTCATCCAGCCCGCTTTTTTCCTTTTCCAGACGCTTCTCTTCCTCTTTGCGTATCTTTTTAACCCGGCCCACATTGTCCATCAGCAGAAGCGCGTGTTCCTCCAGGTTGGAAATCTTTTTTTTGAAACCATCAATTTCGGACATCAGCGCGGCATACTCCCGGTTGGTTTTGACATCCATCAGGTGCCGCTGCGCTTTCTTTATCTCTTCTTCCAGACCAACTACCTCCGATTCTGTTTCCCTCAGGGTGACTTCTTCTTTTTTAACCCCCTTATCCAGGATAACCAGTTCTTCTGTTTCCTGCTTAAATTTATCATTTAGTTTCGCAATTTCAATCGGAATTTCGGCAAGTCGTTTCTTCAGGCGGTAAATTATCCGGTCAGAATTCTGTAAATCCCGCAACCGTTCAATTGTCGTGGCCATAGTTTTTGACTACCCATTCCCCTTCCCGAATCAAGCCCAGTTCCCGCCGGGCCAACTTTTCCGTCAGAAAAGAACTTGTCTTCAGGGCTGCTATCTCTTCCCTTAAACGCCGGTTTTGCTCGGACAATTGAACCTCCTGCTGCCGGTAGGAACGCAGGGTGGCGCTTAAATGGTTCATCCGCAAAAACCCGGGCAGGTAAATAACTACCGCCAACAACCAGATTAAGACCGTTACCAACCTCATTCGCGTCAGTCAACTTTCTCCAAAACCCGCAGAAATATTATGTAAAATATACTACTTACAGCGCTGTTTTGTCAATTTCGTTCAAAATCTGATATGATATCTAAATAATGAGCAAAATGAGCGAGTTTGACTTATACCTCTTTTCGGAAGGCACCCTCTACCGGGCCTACGAAAAATTGGGCAGCCACCTGAAGACCGCAAACGAGAAGGCCGGCGTCTCATTTGCCGTCTGGGCTCCCAATGCGAACAACGTGAGCGTGGTCGGTGACTTCAATCACTGGGACGGACGGGAAAATCAGATGAGTCCGGTCGGTTCTTCGGGAATCTGGGAAACCTTCGTCCCGGACCTGACAGAAGGAACGCTCTACAAGTACGAAATCAAAACCGGAAGCAACGCGCTCTTGCTTAAGGCAGACCCCTACGCCTTCTATTCGGAGGTCAGACCGAAAACCGCCTCAATCGTCTGGGATATCAACCGGTATGTCTGGCAGGACGACGATTGGATGAAGAACCGAAAAGAGAAACAGCGCCTGGACGCACCGTTAAACATCTACGAAATCCACCTGGGTTCCTGGATGCGCGGAGAGAAAAACGTCTTGCTAAGTTACCGGGAGTTGGCGCCCAAACTGGCCGAATACGTGTTGCAGATGGGCTTTTCTCACGTGGAACTTTTACCGGTTACCGAACATCCATTAGATGAATCCTGGGGCTATCAGACCACCGGCTACTTTGCGCCGACCAGCCGGTTCGGAACACCGGATGATTTCGCTTACCTGATTGACCATTTGCATCAAAACGGGATTGGCGTCATAATTGACTGGGTACCGGCTCACTTTCCAAAAGACGGCCACAGTCTCGCCCGGTTTGACGGAACCGCTTTATATGAACACACGGACCCCAGACAAGCTGAGCATAAAGACTGGGGAACGCTCATCTTCAACTACGGCCGTTACGAGGTTGCCAACTTCCTGATTAACAGCGCTCTGTTCTGGCTGGATAAGTACCACATTGACGGCCTGAGAGTGGACGCGGTCGCTTCCATGCTTTACCTTGATTACTCCAAAAAACCCGGCGAATGGATTCCCAACCGGTGCGGCGGCAATGAAAACCTGGAAGCGATTGCCTTTTTAAAAAGACTTAACCAGGTCGTTTACGGTTATCACCCGGATGTCTTCACCGCGGCGGAAGAATCCACGTCCTGGCCGATGGTCTCCCGGCCCACTTACGCCGGCGGCCTGGGTTTCGGATATAAGTGGAATATGGGCTGGATGCATGACTCGCTCCATTATATTTCCCGGGACGCCATTTACCGGAAATTCCACCAGCAGAATTTGACCTTTGCCCTGCTTTACGCGTTCAATGAAAACTTCATCCTGCCGCTCTCGCACGACGAGGTCGTACACGGCAAGGCTTCGCTCCTGGCCAGGATGCCGGGGGATGACTGGCAGAAGTTCGCCAACCTTCGTCTCCTGTTAGGTTATATGTACACCCATCCGGGCAAAAAACTGCTCTTCATGGGCGCGGAAATAGGCCAATGGCGGGAATGGGATTCCTTCTCCAGCATTGATTGGCATCTTCTGCAGTATGAACCGCATTTGAAACTTCAGCGGTTTGTCCGGGACTTAAACCTGCTTTATCGGAACCAGCCTTCGCTTTACCAGTTGGATTCAAGTCCGGCCGGGTTTGAGTGGATCGATTTCAACGATACGGAAGGAAGCGTCATCTCCTACCAGCGTTACGGACAGGACCGGACTGATTCCCTGATAGTAATCTGCAATTTTACGCCGGTGCCCCGTTTCAACTACCGCGTCGGCATCCGCCAACCCGGCTTTTACCGGGAACTCCTCAACAGCGATTCCGGATACTACGGCGGCGGCAACCTGGGCAACAGCGGCGGTCTGGAAACTCAAGAAATCTCCTGCCACGGCCGGCCTTTCTCCCTCTCTCTAACCCTACCGCCACTGTCCACCCTCATCCTGAAACATACCGCATAAAACGCTGTCATTGCGAGCCCGCCTACGGCGGGCGCGGCAATCTAATCTTAAGCGTAGTGCGACCCTTTCAGACTTTCTATGTCAAACCAATTGTACTGACTTGGGGGGACGGCCCCCGGTAATTGCGCGCTATCATTGGTTGTGAAGCAAATACTGGTATTTTGACATCTTTTGGTAAAATCTGGGGAAAATCTGGAAAATCTGGGGAGGAAAATCTGGGGACACCATACTAATTATTTCGCTTTTTTTGGACGTCCGGCACGCTGAGGATGTAGTATCCGACCCATTTGCTTTT
>JAHJUB010000143.1 GCA_018829455.1 Candidatus Omnitrophota bacterium | reverse complement strand
TTTATGACCCGGCCAATGGTGTGTATGAAGGTCATCTACGGCCGCGGCATGCCTTGGAATTATTAGGTCCGTATCTTGCCTATGTCCATGCCAAAAATCTTATCTGGCAATATACAGGCGAATCGGCGCCAATTACGAATATTAATCGTGCTCACTGGCAATGGAAGACCACGCCGCCGGCTAATGGTATGATTGACTGGGTAGAGGTGTGTTTTGCCCTGAGCATAGTGAATTTTGATGGTTGGATTTCTATGGAGGAGTTCTTTCGCCCTGACCCCGAAAACGACATTGGTAATGGATTGGCATTTCTTAAAAATTGTGTCAACGTTGCCCCAAAGAAAATTGAACAACCATTTACCCAATTTAACGATTAAATTTAAGGAAATTTCTGATGGCACTACAAATTTGAATGAAGAGTGAATTCGATTCTGAAGAAGGGACTGATCGAGGGACATTGGGACTGGTCGGAAGAAGATGCAGTTTGTTTTTCTTAAGGATGTGCCGATAAGGTATTTAATCAAGCCCTGCCGGTTAGCCAGAGAAATCCTTGAAATTGTTAACAAAGCCCCCCTATGCCTTGACGGAAAGGATTTGAAAAAGGTAAAATATCGTTAAATGTTTAATCTGCTGATAGTCCTGCACGTCTTTGTCAGCATTCTCCTGATCGGCGCGGTTTTGATTCAAAGCGGCCGGGGAGCGGCCACAGCCAACATCTTCGGCGGCGCACGAGCCGCGGAAAACGTCTTTGGGGCCTCCACGCCGTCAATCCTGAACCGGATTACCACGGTGCTGGCGGCAACGTTTATCATTACCTCCATCTCCCTGACGATCTTTGCCGGGAAAAGTCAGCGTTCGGTTATCAAGCGAAATCTAAAGACGTTGCCGGCGCCCACTCAGGAATTCCCGGTTCCGGTTAATCCAGCGACTCCGATCCCAAATCCGGCGCCCGTTAATCCGGCAAAGTAGGGGCGCGATTCACTGTGTCCGCCATAGCTTTAGCGAAGGCGGATCGCGCCCGCGGGTTGAGAACTACACTCATCCCTGCCATTCGCCGAAGAAGCGAAGACGGTGCAACTTCTGGCAGGGTTGAATAAATGCGACCCCTACGTCAAAATTTAAGCGCACCCTTCCCATAACAAAACGATGGCGGAATTTGTCCACCTTCACCTGCACACCGAATACAGCCTCCTGGATGGAATGTGCCGCATCTCCGAAGCAACCCGTCTGGCCAAAAAATGGGGGATGCGGAGTCTGGCCATCACCGACCACGGAAAGATGTTCGGCGTGATCCCTTTCTATCAGGAAGCCCTCAAAAACGGCGTCAAACCGATCATCGGAAGTGAATTCTATCTGGCGCCGGCCGGCCGTTCTGAAAAAAGAGGCGAAAAAACCGGCGACGCATATTCCCACCTGACCCTGCTGGCCAAAAATGATGACGGCTACCGGAACCTGATGCGCCTTTCCACAATCGCTCACACTGAGGGGTTTTACCACCGACCCCGAATCGACCGGGAACTGATTGAAAAACACAATCAGGGTGTCGTCCTCTTAAGCGGCTGCCTGAAAGGCGCAATTAACTCCCTCCTGCTGCAAGACCGGGAAGAGGAAGCGGAAAAAACAGCGGCCTATTACCTGGATATTTTTAAGACCGATTTTTACCTGGAAATCCAGAACAACGGCCTTCCGGAACAGGAAAAAGTCCTGCCTAAGGTGGTGGCGCTCGGCAAAAAATTGGGAATCCCCCTGGTGGCAACCAATGACTGCCATTATCTCTACCAGCAGGACAGCGTGGCTCACGATGCTTTGCTCTGCATCCAAACCGGCAGCCATCTGCAGGACGAAAAACGGCTCCGATTCTCCTCAAACCAGTTCTATTTCCGGAGCGGTCAGGAGATGGAAGTAATCTTCGGAGAGATTCAGGAATCCCTGAAAAACACCCTGGCCATTGCCGAAAAATGCAATCTGAAGCTGGAATTCGGCCAGCCGAAACTACCCCATTACGTGCCGCCGGCCGGAATAACCCTGAGCCAGCGTCTGCGCCAGTTATCGGAAATCGGATTAAAAGAGCGCTACCGGATTGACCGGCAAAACTTTTCCGAAACACAAAAACCGGTCATTGAGCGGGTGGAAACAGAACTAAAAGTCATTGAAAACATGGGGTATCCCGGCTATTTCCTGGTCATCCAGGATATCGTTGATTTTGCGAAGAAAAACGGCATCGCGGTCGGTCCCGGACGGGGCTCCGCGGCCGGAAGCGTAGTTGCGTACCTGCTTGGAATCACCGACATTGACCCCTTGAAATACGGGCTTATCTTTGAACGTTTCCTTAACCCAAACCGGATTTCTCTGCCGGATATTGACATTGACTTTGAAGACAGCCGCCGCGATGAAATAATCACTTACGTCCGCAGCAAATACGGCGCCACCCAGGTCGCCCAAATTGTTACCTTCGGAACCCTTTCCGCCCGTTCGGTAATCCGGGACGTAGGCCGCGTTATGGGTTTGCCGTACGCCGAAGTGGATAAAGTCGCCAAACTGGTGCCGGGAGAACTGCACATCAAGCTTGCCGAAGCGCTCAACCAGGAACCGGAACTGGCCCGCCTGGTCTCCGACAACGAAGAGATGCGGCAACTTTTTGAAATATCCAAAACTCTTGAGGGCCTGCCCCGGCACGCTTCCACTCACGCGGCCGGAATCGTCATCGGCGACAGACCCCTGGAAAAATACACCCCGCTCTTCCTGGGCACCAACGATGCGGTCACCACCCAGTATGACATGAATGCGCTCGGCGAGGTCGGTCTCCTGAAGATTGACCTGTTGGGTCTCAAGACATTAACCGTAATTGACCAGGCAAAAAAACTAATCAACCAGCGCTACCACCGGCTCATAAATACTTTCCCGCCGGATGACCGCCGCACCTACCAGATGCTCTCCGCCGGCAACAGTTTCGGCATCTTTCAACTGGAAAGCGCCGGTATGCGCGACCTCCTGCGCAAAACCAGCCCCACCGTCTTTGAAGATATCATCGCCATCCTGGCCTTGTACCGTCCCGGCCCCCTGGGAAGCGGAATGGTGGAGAGTTTCATCACCGGTAAGAAACATCCGGGTAAAATACATTACGACCACCCGGTCCTGAAAGAAATCCTGCTCTCAACCCACGGCATAATCCTCTACCAGGAACAGGTAATGGAGATTGTGCACCGGCTGGGTAATTTTACGCTGGGGGAAAGCGACCTCTTCCGCCGGGCAATGGGCAAGAAGATTCCGGAAATAATGGAGGAGAACCAGGAACGCTTCATTAAGAGCGGTCGGCAGAACGGGCTTTCCGAGAAGATTGCGGGGAAAATTTTCACCCAGATTGTGAAGTTTGCCGGTTACGGATTCAATAAGAGCCACAGCGCCGGCTATGCCACCATCTCCTACCAGACCGCCTACCTGAAAGCCAATTACCCCTTGGAATTCATGGCCGCGCTCCTGAACAGCGAAACCGGCAACAGCGACAAGATTGTGGAATATACTCAGGAATCCGAACGGATGCACATCTGGATTCTGCCGCCCTGCGTCGAAGAAAGTTTTGCCTATTTCACCGTCTTCGGCAACGATATCCGTTTCGGTCTGGCCGCAATCAAGAACGTCGGCTTCTCCGCAATTGAATCGATCGTCAGTGCGCGGGAAAAAGATGGGTCTTTCCAAGACCTCTTTGATTTCTGCCGGCGGGTGGACTTGCGACTGGTAAACCGCAAGGTTCTGGAAAGTTTGATTAAGGCAGGCGCCTTTGACCTCTTCCGTCTGCACCGCAGCCAGTTAATAGCCCTGATTCCTTACGCGATCCAAACAGCCGGCAGTTATCAGGAAGACGAACGTCGCGGTCAGAAAACGCTCTTCGGCGATTCCACCGCCACCGTCAAATTCCGGATGCCCGGGGAAGTGGCGGCTCTGCCGGAATGGTCGGAACCGGAAATCCTGGCCGGCGAAAGAGAGGTGCTGGGTTTTTACCTCTCCGGACATCCGCTCGGACACTACGAAAAGATTTTGACGCAATTTGCCAAAAACAACGTCAAGGAAGTCCTCGCCCTGAAATCCGGCGCGCCGGTGCGGCTGGGCGGCCTGATTGAAAAGGTCAAAAAACTGGTAACCAAAAGAGAGAACAAACGCATGGCCAGTTTCACTTTTGAAGACCTGACCGCCAAAATTGAAGCGATGGTCTTTCCGGAACCTTTCGAAAAATTTGCCGGGTTCATCCATCCCGGCAGCATCGTCTTCTTGGAAGGAAAGGTTGACGTCAGGGACGAAACCGCGCAGATACTGGTTAGTGAAATCGTACCGGTGTCGGAAGGGATAAAACGCTACACCCAGAAGGTGGAAGTCACTTTCTTCCCGGCCGGAACCGAAGAAAAAACCCTTAAAAAATTTCAGGACTTGATTGCGAAATATCCGGGTACAACACCGCTCCACCTGAAACTGATGTTCACCGGTAAACGAGCCGCCCTGGTAAAACTGAACGGTGAGTACCGGGTCGCTCCGGAAGAATCGTTCATCAAGGCGGCCGAAGAAATCTTCGGTCCGTCTTCCGTCACCTTGTCGTAATTTTCTCCTTCCCCTCCCCCTTGACGGGGGAGGTAAGGTGGGGGTGAAAAGAACCTATGATTAAAATCAAGAAAACGAAAATTGCTTTTGAGGATGAACCGTTTCTGGCGCCGTTCGGTTTTAAGGGCGGTTACCTGAACGGTTCGTGGCAGACCGTTGCGCTGATGGAGAGCGAGAACGGCAGGCAGGGACTCGGACTGGGCACGCAGAGCACCCTCTGGTCCGACGCCGAAGTCTTTATGAAAAACCCGGAGAAGACCGGAAACGAATTGATGTACCGGATAACCGAAGAAGCCCTGAGACTGGCAAAAGAGATTCCGTTTGAAACACCGATTGACCTGCTGGAAAAACTGGCGCCGCTCGCCTACGAATACGGAAAGAAGATAACCGGTAAGAAAAACCTGCGGCTGACCTTTGTTCTTAACGCCCTGGTGGCGGTGGACAACGCCGCCTGGCAGTTATACTGCGCCGAAAAAGGGATAACCGAATTTGACCGGATGGTGCCGGCGGAACTGAAATCCGGCCTCCCGGCACGACACCAGGAACTGGCCAGTATCCCGCTGATGAGTTACGGCGTGCCGCTTAAGGATATTATCGCCGCGGTCAATGACGGTTATTTCTTCCTTAAGATAAAGATTGGTTCCGACCCGGACAAGGACGGCGACCAAGAAAAAATGGTCCGCTGGGACAAAGAGCGGCTGTCAGCCATTCACGAAGCGGTCAAGGACCGGGAAATTCCTTATACCAAAGACGGCCGTATCCCTTACTACCTGGACGCCAACGGACGATACGACAGCAAGGAACGCCTGATGCAACTGCTGGACCACGCGAAGAAAATCGGCGCCCTGGACCGCATTATGATTATGGAGGAGCCGTTCCCGGAGGAATATAAGGTTGATGTCCGGGACATACCGGTGCGGCTGGCCGCGGACGAGAGCGCCCACTCGGATAAGGATGCACTGGAAAGGATTGAAATGGGTTACGGAGCCATCGCCCTCAAGCCCATCGCCAAGACGATGAGCATGAGCCTGAAGATAGCCAAAATAGCAGCCGAAAGAAACGTCCCGTGCTTCTGCGCGGACCTGACCGTCAATCCCATTCTGGTGGACTGGAATAAGAACGTGGCGGCGCGGCTGACTCCCCTGCCGGGACTGAAAATAGGCCTCCTGGAAACCAACGGCCACCAGAATTACCGGAACTGGGAAAAAATGCGCTCCTACCATCCCCGATACGAAGCGGCCTGGACAAAAACAGTACGCGGCCTATTCCATCTGGACGATGACTTTTATGCCTCCAGCGGCGGGATTCTGGAACCGAGCGAGCACTATCTGCGCATAGTAAGTTGAAAATACTGCGGAGGTAAAGACTGAAGACGAAAGAAACGAAAGTGGGTGAATTCAAAACTAAACTCTTCTTTCTGAACGACCTGGTAATCGGCGTAGCAACCGAAGTGGGTCCGCGCATCCTCTGCCTGGCTAAAGCGGAAAAACCCGACCTCAATCTTTTTGGAATAATCCCGGAAATTTCAATAAAAACAAAAGATGGTGTCTGGAAATTATTCGGAGGCCACAGGCTGTGGACTTCTCCGGAAGCAGACCCGCGCTCCTACTCCATGGATAACCAGCCGGTAAAGATTTCAACCACAAAAACGAGCATTCTGATTCAGGGAAATGCCGAACCGGAAAATTCCGTTCGGAAGGAGATTAAGATAGAACCGCTTCCCGGAAAAGGAGTACGCGTGACCCACAAAATCACCAACACCGGGCGGTGGCCGATAGAACTTGCCTGCTGGGCCCTCTCCGTTATGAAACTTTCATGCCGGTAAACCGGCACAAAGGAGGATGAAAATCACGCTTTAGACAAGTACCTCTTGATACCCATC
>JAHJUB010000142.1 GCA_018829455.1 Candidatus Omnitrophota bacterium | reverse complement strand
GGGGATGGAAATGCCGGGCGCCAGGCCGATGGCCAGTCCGGCGCATTGCAGGACGATAGCGGTCGCGGCGTCTATGCCGGCCACCATTCCGTCTGCCTCGCCGGTTGCCACCATCATCGCGCCGAAGAATATACTGCGGCGACAGAGCCGTTCCGCAATCTTCAAACTGGTCTGATGTTTTTGAGCGTAAATCTCACTGAATCGCACCAGCCGTTCCGCATCTTTTCCCGGATTAATTACTTCTACCCCCCCACCTTTACCCTCCCCCGCCAAGGGGGAGGCAACCCCTTTATTTTCCTCCCCCTTGGGTGAGGGGGAAGATTTCTCAAACCCCTCTCCCTTAGGGGAGAGGGCAAGGGTGAGGGGGGAGGTCCTTAGCACTATCGGTTTTACCACACCGTCCTTTTCCAGGGCGCTGGCCGCCGCGGCAATTTCCGGGTTGTCCCCTTCCGGAAAGACAATCCTTTTCGGATTCTTCTTCGCCTGTTCCGCCAACCTCTCAATTAGACCCATAAGCCCCGATATGATACGATTAAAGGCAGCGTCCGGTCAATATATATTGTGCGATAAATCGCACGTATTGTCGTAAGCGGGAATCCACACCACAAAATTCCCTCTCCCCCAGGGGGAGAGGTGAAGGTGAGGGGGTTATTCCGCCAGGAATTTTTTGGTTATGTCGGCTATCTTCCGGCTGGTTTTTCCATCGCCGTAAGGGTTAACTGCACAGGACATCTTCCGGTAGGCCTTTTTTTCTTTCAGCAGGCGCAGGGATTCCGTCACGATTTTGCGCCGGTTTGTACCGACCAGGATTGCTGTTCCGGCATAAATCCCCTCGGTTCTTTCGGTGACTTCCCGCATAACCAAAACCGGTTTGCCGAGTGACGGCGCTTCTTCCTGGATTCCGCCGGAATCGGTCAACACAAAATAAGATTTACTCATCAGATAGATGAGATGTGCATAGTCCACCGGGTCAAGCAGGTGAATCCGGCTGATGCCGCTTAATAACTTTTGAGCGGTTTCCCTGACGTTTGGATTTAAATGCACCGGATAGACTATTTCGATATCGGCGCAGGCCGTCACGATATCTTTCAGGGAAGCGCAGATATTTTTAAACGGCCGGCCGAAATTCTCCCGCCGGTGGCCCGTAACCAGAATAATTTTTTTGGAAAAATCCACCCTGCGGAAGAACCGGTAATAATCTTTTTCTCCCTCCGCCTTAATCACGTTGAGCCCGAAGAACAAGGCATCAATCACGGTGTTTCCCACCACGTACACATTTTTTTTGATTCCCTCGCGCGCCAAATTTCCCCGGGCTGTTTCGGTGGGGGCAAAATGGTAATCTGCCAGATGACTGACCAGGGTGCGGTTGATCTCTTCCGGAAACGGAGAGTATTTATGGTTGCTCCTTAACCCGGCTTCCACGTGAGCCACCCTTACCTTTTTATAAAATCCGGCCAGAGCGCCCGTAAAAGCCGTAGAAGTATCTCCCTGCACAAAGACAAGGTCCGGCCTGGCGTCGTCAAAAATATTCCCAAGCCCGGTTAACGAAGCCGCCGTAATCTCAAAAAGACTCTGGTTCGGCCTCATCAGGTCCAGGTCGTAGTCGGGTTTGATTTTAAAGAAATCCAGAGTCTGGTTCAGCATCTCCCGGTGCTGCGAGGTAACGCAAACCTTAACCTTGAAGGAAGACCCTATCTTTGTAAATTCCTTAATCAGCGGCGCCAGTTTGATTGCCTCCGGCCGCGTGCCGAAAACAAAAAGAATATTTTTCATATTATTGACCGGTCATTTGTAATCTTTTGTAGGGGGAGGGGTTACCTCCCCTCCCGCATTAGGATAGGGTTTCGCCTGTTATTCCCGGCGGAACAAAAAGATATGTCGTTTCCGCGTGTTTTAGGCGGGAATCCATTTTTTCTTTGTCTTCATTTAGAATCTTCCGCAGTAACTTCTCGGTGAAAGCCGGATATTTCTGCACCCATTTTTTTAGAAGTTTTTTATTCAGGAGAGACAAATTGATATTTTTGAGATTAAACGATCTTTTTCGCAAACTAATGAGATAAAGTTCATCCAGGAAAGTTTTTTCTTTTTCGGCCAGCAGCGTATTTTTTTCAAGCGTGTAGCCGAAAAAGCGAGTGGGGTTGACATGAACATATTCAAAAACATTACCCGGAAACGTGTAAGTCCTTGATTTTCCGGTGGTAACGAGAGTAATCCGGGCCGGGATTTCAGTGATGAGGCCATATCGCCACAGGGCATATTCCAGTGAAATATAAGCCGGTTTCACCAGTTCGGATGCCAGCATCTCCCAATCCAGCGTTGCCATATTGAGCGCATAAAGATTCCGCATCAGCCGGATAATCTTCTTTTTCTTTACCAGCCGGTTGAGCACAACCGGTAAATTCCCTTCTTTACCCGAATAAAACTTTTTCACATCATTTCGGAAAAAGTAGGTCTTCGGAAAATCACGCAACCGTTCCAGCAACTCCTCTGTTTGCGACATGGATTTGGTCAATCAGCGCCCATTTGTTTTGGGGCAGAAATCTTTTCAGTTCACGCTTGAATTCTTTAGCGTCAAAAGGAAACGCAACCGGGGAAACAAAAGTTTTTTTCAAATATTTCGCAATATACCACGCGTCAAACCAGTCTTTTGCGTCTGTTCGTCCACGGATCGCTTCCGTTTTCAATTTCTCCAGGGACTGAATGTTAGCCGTCAGGATAATCGGCGCAAGGTTGGAGCACGGAGACGACAGCGGGACATATTCGGCCTTGACGCCGTTTTCCTTGCGCGAAATCTCAATCTTGATGTTAATCGGATGTTTCAAGTAGGAATGCGTCACATTGACCAGGGCGAACAACGTGTTCCTTTTCTGTTTGATATCCTTAAGCGAAAAACCGGGATTTTCAGCCGACAAATCAGTCAGTAATTCTTTTAGGGCGTTTTCCGTAATTATGCCGGTCATCAAAAAATCCAGGTCCTCCGAAAAGCGGGGAGAACCGAAAGAAAGCCTTAATGAAGTCCCGCCGTAAAAGATGAGTTTTCCGGCGAAATTACTCTGCCCGAGTTTATCCAGAAAGATAACTTCGGCATTTTCCCGGATAATATTCAGCGGAGATATTTTTATTTCTCTCGTCAGTTTTTCCAGCAGGTAGTTATCCATGATATTTAACAAATTTGTTAATTAACCATCTTCAGTATAACCCGCTTCTTTTTTTCTGTCAACAGCGCAGATATTAAGCGGGAATCCAATCAAGAGCCGCTGTCATTCTGACCCTTGAGTGAAACGAAGGGGAAGAATCTCGTATTCGTAGTGCGACCCTTTCAGGGTCGCTTTTTGCAGTTGTTCTGTTAAAACCGTATCCATCTTTTGCGAAATTGGCGGAAGGCCCTTTCCATTTGCTTCAGGAAGCGGTATCCGGACTGCTCGTATTGAACGACCGCTTTTATCAAGGCGGCATCTGTCCTGGCGCCAAGCCGCGCCAGCTTAGTAACCATTTCCGGAAGATTTTCGGAGTTCTTCTTCCAATTGAAATTCTGTTCCGCGGATAACCGGGCTTGCTCCTGAAATTCTCCAATTTGGCCCGGGTTGTCCACGAAGAACTGCATCGCCTCTCTCAGGGAGTCAACATCTACGACGGTTCTGGGCCAGTAATAATTGGCAGGCCTATCTTCAACACTTGCTGCTTCCACTAATTTTCCGTTGATGTTTTGCGTGATAAATTCATTCATGGGCGGGGCATCCGTAGTGATAACCGGTAATCCGGAAGCAAGCGCTTCCATAATGGTTAACCCGATGCCTTCCAATCGTGTCGGATAGACATAAACATCACCCAGGTGATACAACCCCGGCGCTTCCACTTCTTTTTCAATCAGTTCCACTCTCGGGTCTTGTGTAATCAGCCGGTGCGCCAGGGAATGTTTTTTGAGGGTCCTTTGTGATTGAGTGTGAATTATTAATTTTGAATCACCGCGCACTTCCCGGAACGCTTTTACCAGAATATCCGTTCCCTTGCGGTCCGGACTCAGCCCAGCCGAGTGGAAAAAGGTTATTCCTTCTTTGGCATAATCCCGTTTCCGGGGTTTAAAAAGATTGAGGTCAGTTCCCCAGGGAATATAGAATGCCTGGGGGTGATTCTGGAAAACCCGGTAATGACGCCTGGTGTTGCAGAAAAGAAAATCGTACAGCCGGAAGAAGGGAACGGTCTGGGCCGTGTAGTAATCAACGTAGGAACCAATCGGAATCGGAAGTTGAATCGCTTTCAGAACAACTTCCCAGTTTTGCTGTTCGTTAAAGAGGATCAGGTCCAGTTGGTTCTGCGCAATCCATTTCTGGAAATCTTCCCAATCAATATATGTTCCGTCTTTACCGATGAAGCGTTTTCCCCAGGTAACATAATTTTTGTCCCATTCCGGGTCTTTTTGGGCATAGCGTTCCCCGCCCCGGGCGTAGATAAAGACAGCGTGCTTAACCGCCAGGGTCTCCAGGTATGCCCTGGAAACATAGGCGGCGCCCCTGGGAAACCAGGTGGTTACGATTCCGATATTCATAATAATGGTTTAGCAGAGCTAACGCTCTGCGGCTACAATATCAATAATTGGTTTGTAGCTGCAAAGCGAAGTTTTGCCTAATTTAATTGCGCCATATTTTACGCAAAAGAGGAAGTAGTCTCTTAACGTATGTGTAGTACACCGGAATGAACGGTTCGGCCAGAGCGTATATTCGCAGGTCCCGGCCGCGCCTGACAATTTTACCATTTTTCCTCTTGCCGTGGTTTCGGTAAAAGGACATTGTTTCCACAATCTGTCGGGCGCGCTGGGTATAGGTGTGGTTCTTTAAGGCGGCCGCGTGGCCTTGTTCCGCAATCGCTTCCCTTTCTTCCGCATGGTCAAGAAAATAACGAATCTTTTTCATCAGGCCTTCCGTATCTCTAAATTGGACCAGTTCTAATTCCGAAAACGGGTTTTCCGAAGAGAGTTGTTCGCTGAGCAGGAAAGAGCCGCACCCCAGGGTTTCAAAGACTCTTGTTTCCGTATCCGGGAAATCTTCGGCGTGGATGTTAAGCACAATTTTGGCCCGGTTGGCGAGCCGGACCAGGTCTTCCCCGTAGGCCGCAGTGGCCAGGCAGTTAAATTGGGAAGATATTTTTTTCAGGAAGATTTTCCGGCGTTTGCTCAGCCAGCCCACAAAGAGCAGGTCAATGTCCTTGACCGTGCCGGGAATCTTCCGGTGCAGGTTTTCGTCAAAGGCAAGGAGCAGCAGAGAGCATTGGCCGGGTTTCGCCCAGTTTCTGGAAATGACCGTATCTACGCAATTTCTGGTATGCAGGAAGATATGGTCAAAGAGTCCGGACTTTAAAAGCCGTTCCTGGTCCTGGCACCGGCTTACCAATTCGGTGGTCAGGAAGAACCGCGGCGCCCGGATTGCTCTTATCAGGGGAATCGGAAAGTAATCGCCCCTCTGCAGAAGGAAGGCGTCGCAATCCGGCGCATTGATGAAGTGCCGGTACAGCCGGTAGCGGTCTTTCCGGTAGTCCACGCAGTAGGTTTCGTGTCCGAGGTTGCGCAAACTCTTGTTGATAAAATATTCGCTTCCCCAGCCCGCGTGTTTTTCAATTACGCTGACGTAAAATATCTTCACCGGCACACCTCCAGAATCTCCTGCCAGCGCTTTTCCCAGGTATGTTCGGCCAGGGCTTTTTTCCTGCCGGCCAGGCCAACCTCTTTTGCTCTTTCCGGATGTTCCAGACAGTACCTTACCTTTTGGAGCAGGTCTTCCTCGTTGACGTAAAAAATCATCTCCTTGTCCGGCACAAAATAATGCGCCAACTCCTCATAATAGGTGGTCAGGTAAGCCGTTCCGGTAAGCGGAATCTCAAAATCAAGGCCCTTAAGTCCAAGGAGGTTGGTGTTGCTTATGTAGCCAAAACCAAGGGTTATCAGGGAATTATGATACACTTCTCGCATCTTCTCCCGGGAGATTTCGCCTTCCGGCCACCCTTTTCCGTAGGTTGTTACCGGCATTCCCGCTTTCCGTAATTTGTTTACGATCTTTTCTCTTCGGCCGTAGTTCTGTCCGATAAAACTGATTGGTATCGTTCTATTTGGAGAGAGTGAATTTGACGCCCAGAACCGATGGTTGCCTCCGGGCGGAAAGAAGATGGGGTTAGCCCCTGTTTTAAGGTATTTTACAATATCATTTCTGTTCTGGCAGGTAATGCAGATGTCAAAAGCCGGTGCTATTTCCGCATTTCCGGTCCAACCGGCTCTTCTTTTCTTCCCCAGGAAAGAGCGCGTGTCATCAAAACCGATATTGATGGTGATTATGCCCATTTCGGAAATCTGCTTGATGGTCTGGGAAAAGACCGTTCTTCCGGAAAGATAGGAAAAAAAGATTTGAACCGGCTGCTTCAAATGTTCTGACTTAACCCTTTCTACCAGTTCCTCGTTGAAAAGATACTTTCCGGTTTTTTGCCAGTCCCGGCGGTTGTATTGACCGTATTGTTCGCCCCAGTCGTAGTGAATTACTTCCGCAACCTCCTGCCAGGAATCCACCAGGCCCGTCTTTTCCCAGTTCATTGGTTTGACCGCAATGAAGATTTTTGGCCGGTCCGGAAAATTTACGGGTATTTCGTTTTTTTCGCGGCGTTTTTTCAGCCCGGCTTGTATTCGTTTCCGTTCTTCTTCCGGAGAAATCAGCTTTAGGCGTTCTTTTAAATCGCAAGCACGGAAAGGAATAGACCAGTTATTCCGGCCGGCCAGGAGATTGCATATTTTTCTAAGTTTCCCCATCAGGATTTATCCCCGAAGCGTAGCGGAATAGCCGTTCAATGTAGTGTCTTGTTAGGTTTTTCTCTTGTAAACAACATCGAAGCAACTTCCACCCTTGGGCCGTTTCGCGATTTTGTGACGTGAGAATTCTTTATACCCGTATTGTGTCATGAACAAATTGATATCAGCAAGTTGGCAACAGCCCGCGTAAATTTCAACGTCCCATACCTCGGTCTTGACATATTTGAAGTTTTGTAGCACGGGAATACTTCCCTTCAGGACGAGCAACTCAGATCCTTGGGTATCCATAATCAACGCTTGATAATTAGAGGGGTCAATATGTTCTTTTTCGAATAGAGACGTCAGAGTTATACTTCTCAGCAAGAGCGTGTTTGTGTAGTTTACGTCCGGCCAGACGTCTTTGTGATGCTTCAAATCTAATATCGACGACGATAATAGATTATTGGCTATGTGAAACTGGTACTCCTCATCGTCACGATCAGTAACAAGGTGCTGAATGGCGCGCTGGTCGGGGAAGCCTCTCAAGTTAGCTTTGAGCGTTTCGAAAACTTCAGGGATCGGTTCAATCCAGAGCACACGCAGACTCAACTTATCATAGATTTCTCGCTCCTGTCCGGTATTCGCTCCGACGTGAATTACACCTGATATGTTTTGGAGAAATTTATCAGGATTTCTCTTCAATTTCTTCCTAATCCAATTCATGGTAATTTATCGGTTTTTCATACCGAAATTTTTGCGGCTTTTTTCTTTTCAACTAAAAAATTTGTTGTCACGAATATTTCATATTTTTCTTTGTATTTTTTAATCTGCCGAAGTCCATCTTTCAGGATACGGTATATCGTATAGTTATCCTTGAAAAAATAGTAAAAATCTTTAAAGTAATACTACTCCGACAATTAAATGCGTCATATTAGCACAGCATCCTTATCAAACAGAGCGCGATCTGATGACGAACATCGGACAAAGAAGGCATATCTTTCTTCCGCTGCTTCTGTCGCCATCGTTCCGAGGACCGAATGG
>JAHJUB010000141.1 GCA_018829455.1 Candidatus Omnitrophota bacterium | reverse complement strand
GCCCTTTTCAACCTTGAGGGAAAGACCGTTTACCGCCGGTTTATCGCGATAACTCTTGAAAAGATTTTCGGCTGAAAGCATAGTGTTTTGTGGGCGACCCTGAAAGGGTCGCACTACGACATAGACAGGCGAGACGCCTGTCCTACTGCTGCGGATTACGTATTATTAAAAAGTTTGGACTGGTCGGACAACGACGTCGGAATCTCCAGGTTAAGATGTTGATAGGCGCGGGGTGTTGCGCGGCGTCCTTTCAGGGTCCGTTCCAGGTATCCTTCCCGAACCAGGAACGGTTCGTAAATTTCTTCCAGAGTATCCACCTCTTCGCCGACCGCCACCGAAAGGGTTTTAACGCCCACCGGCCCTCCGGAAAACTTGTGGATGATAACCTCCAGAATACGCTTATCCATTTCATCCAGTCCGAATTGGTCAACGTCCATGCTGTCCAGCGCCGAAACAACTAATTTCTGTTGAATTGTCTTCTCGCCGGAAACCTGGGCAAAATCCCGCACCCGGCGCAAAAGGCGGTTGGCAATTCTGGGGGTCCCGCGGCTGCGCCGTGCGATCTCTCCGGAGGCTCCCTCTTCAATTTCAACTTTAAGAATTCCGGCGGAGCGCCGCACGATGGCCGCCAAATTGTCTGACGGATAATAGTCCAACCGTAAATTGATGCCAAATCGGGACCGCAGGGGCGCGGTTAGAAGACCGGCGCGGGTAGTAGCGCCGATCAGGGTAAACGGTTCCAGGGTCAGCCGAATGGAGTTGGCGCGCGGACCGTCCCCGGTCATTATATCAATGTGAAAATCCTCCATCGCGCCGTACAGGTATTCCTCAACGGTGTGGTTGAGCCGGTGGATTTCGTCAATAAAGATAATGTCGGACCGGCCGAGGTTGGTCAACAGGCCGGCCAGGTCTCCCGGACGCTCAATCGCGGGACCGGAAGTGGCCTTAACTTTTACGCCCATTTCGTTGGCGATGATATGCGCCATAGTCGTCTTGCCCAGTCCCGGCGGACCGGAAAATAACGTGTGGTCAAGCGGGTCTTTGCGTTCGGATGCGGCCTGGATAAAAATTTTCAGATTTCTTTTCAGTTTATCCTGACCGATAAAATCGTCCAGGCTGATTGGACGCAAGGCAATATCATACTTTGTGTCTTCGGGGAGAGTATCGGGCGCGGTAAGGTCAATTCGTTTTTTTTCCATCAGGAATCAATACCAACATCAAATTCGTTTCAGGGCTTCCTTTATTAACGGTTCCAATTTATCCGGTTTCTTGGAATTCATGGCATCCTGAACCGCTTTGTAGGCCTTGGCGCGGGAATAACCCAGCGTCACCAGGGCTCCAATCGCCTCCTTCTCCAGGGATGACTCCGTACCGGAGGAAAGCGATTCTTCCAGACTGATAATCTGGTCTTTCAGTTCGGTAATCAGACGTTGGCTCAGTTTCTTGCCGATACCGGAAATGGCGCAGAGCGTCTTATCGTCTCCGGAAATAATGGCATCCCGAAAGTGGGCGGCGGTTGTGCCGGAGAGGATGGTCAGTCCGAGTTTTGGGCCCACGCCGTTCACCCCTAACAGAAGGTTGAAGAGCAGCTTTTCTTCTTTGGTGGCAAAACCGCAAAGGGTAACATTTTCCGGCCGGTAGCAGGGGTAAATATAAAGAAAAACTTCTCCGCCCGCTTCGGGAAGATGGTCAAAGGTAGAGAGCGGTATGTGCACTTCGTAACCCACGCCGGCCAAATCAAGGACTACCGAGGTCGGGTTCTTAACCGCTAATTTCCCGCGCAGATAGGCATACATAAATAGTCGTCATTGCGAGCGTAGTTTGCGCGGCAATCTCAAAAACGAGATTGCTTCACAGAATGCGTTCGCAATGACAATGTTTTTCATTTACTTCGCTGTTGGAGTTTCTTCTCGTACTTTTGATGGCTGAGATAACAAAGAGAAACGGCCAGGGCATCGGCGCTGTCTTCCGGAATTTCTTTCTTTATCCCCAAAATTCTGGCAACCAGAAAACCAACCTGGTCTTTGGTGGCGTTGCCTTTTCCGATAACCGCCATTTTTACTTCCGCAGGCGAAAAGGAGGCAATTTCAATCTGTTGTTCCAGGGCCGCGGCAAAGAGAAGACCGCGCACAATTCCAATCTTAAGGGTAGTCTGGGGATTGTTCGCAAAATAGATTTCTTCCACCACAACTACGTCCGGAGCGTAATCTTTCAGAACCTGACGGGCGCCGGCGTAAATTTCGGATAAGCGTTCCGCGAAAATTTTACTGGCGCGGGGCGCAATCACCCCGAAACCCAGAACCGAAGTCGGCGTCAAATCCTGGAGAATTCCAAAACCGGTTCGGTTCAGTCCCGGGTCAAATCCGGCTATGATCATTCTTTTTGTAATTTTTCCAGAAGGTCATCTGAAATTTCAAAGTTGGAATAGACCGTTTGCACGTCGTCGTGGTCTTCCAGGGCGTCAAGCAGGCGTAAAAGTTGTTCCGCATCCTTGCCTTCGATTCGGACCGTTGTTTTAGGCTGCATCGTAAGGAGCGCGGATTTTACCTTGACGCCGCCCTCCTCCACGGCTTTTCTTACCTTTTCCAGGTCTTCGGGCCGGGTGTATATCTGGAAAAAATCCGGTTCCGAAGCAACGTCTTCCGCGCCGGATTCAATCGCCAGGGTGAAGAGCGCGTCTTCATCCACTCCGGCGCGGGGAATGGAAATCTGGCCCTTTCGCTCAAACATCCAGGAAACACAGCCTACTTCGCCCAGGTTCCCGTTATTTTTAGAAAAAACAGACCGGATTTCCGAAGCGGTGCGACGTTTGTTGTCGGTAACGGCATCAAGTTTAATCGCCACGCCGGCCGGGCCGTATCCCTCGTAGGAAATCTCTTCCATCTGGTTTGCGCTGCCTTCGCCGGTTCCTTTCTGAACCGCTCTTTTGATATTTTCGGCCGGCATGTTTTCTTCTTTCGCCTTTTCAATAGCCAGGCGCAGCCTGGGGTTGGAATCAGGGTTGCCGCCTCCATTACGCGCCGCCATCATAACCTCGCGGATAAGTTTGGTGAAAATTTTACCCTTCTTGGCATCGGTTGCCGCTTTCTTATGCTTGATACTTGCCCACTTGGAATGTCCACTCATAGTCCACCTCTTTATTCTTTCGTAATTCCCTTGGCCGCCTCGCGTTCTTTGATGATTTTTTCCGAGATATGGTATGGAACAAATTCATAATGAGAGAAGTTCGTCTGATAACTGGCCTGTCCGCTGGTTAAGGAACGCAGCGAAGTGGCGTAATTGGCCATTTCGGCCAGGGGCAGCTGGGCAACGACTCGCTGGTTATCTACATCGGCCGTATCCATGCTTAAAACTTTGCCCCGGCGTCCGTTTATGTCTCCGATGATGTCCCCGACGTAATCCTTAGGCACGATAACCTCTACATTCATAATCGGTTCCAGCAGGGCGGATTTTGCTTCCGCCGCCACTTTTTTTAACGCCAGAGAACCGGCGAGCTGAAAAGCGATGTCTGAAGAATCCACCGGATGAAACGTTCCGTCGTAAAGGGTAACCCGGATGTCCGTCATCGGATAGTTAGCCAGAACGCCTTTGGTCATTGATTCCCGGACGCCCTTCTCTACCGAAGGTATGTACTGCCGGGGAATGGCTCCGCCGACAACCGCGTCTACAAATTCAAAACCCTTGCCCCGGGGAAGATGTTCAATCTTCAGCCAGCAGTCGCCGTACTGGCCGTGACCGCCGGCCTGTCTTTTAAACTTTCCCTGGCCGCTGGCAGACGCGGTAACTGTTTCCCGGTAGGCAATTCTGGGAACACCCTTAACTACTTCCACACCAAAACGTTTTGCCAGACGGCTCACCCAGACGTCAAGCTGCAGGTCGCCGATACCGGAAAGAATCGTTTCGCCGGTTTCGGCATCCCGATGAATTTTAATGGTTGGGTCTTCTTCCAGTATCCGGTTAAAGGCAACCCCTAATTTATCCTCGTTCCCCTTTTCTTTGGGCGATAAGGATACCGAAATAGCGGAATGGGGGAAACTCAGCGCCGGAAAAGATTTTGTCTGACCGCTAACGGATATCGTGTCTCCGATATGGGTGTAATTTAACTTGGCTACTCCCAGAATGTCGCCCGGTTCCCCTTTTTCCATTGGTTCCTGCTTCTTGCCCTGAATAAAGAAAAATTGTCCCAAACGTTCTTTTTCCGAGTGGTTGATATTCAATAACGTTGAGTTGTGTGACAGAATGCCGGATTCAACCTTAAAATAGGAAAGGCGGCCGACATGAGGGTCGCTGGTTGTTTTGAAAATACGAAGAAAGAGCGGGTTTGAATCAGAACGGGTGCAGAAACCTTCCCCCTGGAACGGAATTGGCGGCAGTTCTGAATATTCCGGCAGAAAATCAACCGTGAAGTCAAGAAATTCCGTCAGACCATTTCCTTTGGTTGCCGACCCGGCGAAGAGCGGAAACACCTGGCGGTCCACAATCGCTTTTTTCAAACCGGATTTAAACTCTTCCGGGGAAAGAGCGCCTTCTTCCAGATATTTACTGAGCGTTGCTTCATCTGTTTCCGCCGCAACCTCCGTCAATACCTGCTGATTGCTTTCCGGCACAATCCGGACCTGCCACTTCTGACTTAATTTAGTTGCCAGTTCTTCGGCGGCGTCCGGTTTAAGGTCCGTTTTGGTCACAAAAAAGACGGTAGGCAGGTTAAGGCTGGAAACTAATTTCCAGGCATGCTCGGTACCGACTGCCGGACCGCTGTCCGCCGGGACGGTGATAACGGCAAAATCCGCTGCAACGGCTCCGGAAATCGCCTCTCCGCAAAAATCGGCGTAGCCAGGCGTATCAATCAGGTTGACCCGGACGCCTTTCCAATCCAGATGGCCGAGAGCCAGATTTACGCTGAGCTGCCTTTTTATCTCCTCCAGGTCAAAATCCATCGTCGTATTTCCGTCCGCGATGCTTCCGGCCCGGTTAACGGCTCCGGCTTTTAAAAGCAACGCCTC
>JAHJUB010000140.1 GCA_018829455.1 Candidatus Omnitrophota bacterium | reverse complement strand
TGTCCAGGGGAATTCCTCTGATAAAAGGAAACGGCGATGAAGGCGACAACCCGCACGTGTGGGTAAGCATTTCCAACGCGATTATCCAGGTTAAGAATCTTGGCGATGCTCTGCAGAAAATTGACCCGGCCCGCAAAAATTTGTATCAAAAAAATGCGGTTGAGTATGTTTTACAGTTAGAAACGCTGCGCCGAAAAATGCATGCGGCCCTGAAACCGTATCAAGGTGAAAAAATCGTGACGTTCCACGAAGCGTTTCCCTATTTCGCGCGGGAGTTTGGGTTGGAAATTGCCGCGGTTGTGGAAAGAGAGCCCGGCAGTCAACCGAATGCCCGGGAACTCGCCCGGACGATAGAACTGGTCAAGCGGTCCAAAATCAAGGCCTTGTTTGCCGAACCCCAGTATCCATCCCTGTCTGCCCGGACAATCGCCAAAGAAACCGGAGCCAGGGTCTATATCCTGGACCCGGTGGTGACCGGCCCGGAGCAACCGGACGCATACCTCAGGATTATGGAAAAAAACTTGGCGACGCTTGAAAAAGCTTTAAACTAATATGGCGCAATCGTGCGGACATTGCTGTGTTAAAATTAATGATTTAAACGTGCAGATTGGCCATAACTCAATCCTAAAAAATGTTCACCTGCATACCGACTGCAAAGAAATTCTGGCCATTGTCGGTCCAAACGGCGCCGGTAAAACCACCCTGCTGAAAACGATACTCGGCGACATCGCCTATTCGGGACAGATTACGTTCCAGGTCAGGGGCGCCCTGAACAAAAACCCGAGAATAGGTTATGTACCGCAAAAACTGAACTTTGACCACGACGCTCCCGTAAGTGTCCAGGATTTAATCGCCGCATCCTTGGTGTCTTTTCCGGTGTGGTGTAAAATCAAAGGCGAAACCCAAAATAGGGTGAAAACCGTCCTGGAAAAATTCTCCGTAACCCACCTGCAAAAACAGACTGTCGGGTCACTATCGGGCGGCGAACTGCAGCGGGTGCTCCTGGCAATGGCGATGACGCCGACACCTGACCTGCTTTTACTTGACGAACCGGGCTCGGCCATAGACGTAAAAGGGCTTTCTCTTTTTTACGAAACCATAACCGGGCTAAAAGAACAATACGACATTTCCATCGTTGTAGTCACCCATGATTTGGCCGGAATTACTCCCTACGCCGACCGGATGATTCTGATTAACCGTTCCATCCTGGCTGAAGGGACGCCGCGGGAAATTCTTTCCGATAAAAACCTGATTGAAACCTTCCAATTGAGCCTGTTGAACATTTCCCGCCTGTTAATACCGGCGGAATTAAATCATAAAAACCAATGAGTGATCTTTACTTTGGTTGGATGCAGTATGACTTCATGAAGAATGCGTTACTGGCAATTATTTTCGTAAGTCCGTTATTTGCGCTGCTGGGCACCATGGTGGTAAGCAACCGTATGGCCTTTTTTTCCGACGTGCTTGGGCATTCCGCGCTAACCGGCATAGCGCTGGGCGTTATACTCGGTATCGCCGACCCCCTCTGGGCGCTGATAATCTTCACTGTTATGCTCGCGCTCGCGGTGAATTATTTTAAAGGTGTGACCGGCGCTTCTTCCGACACAACGCTGGGTGTCTTTTTTGCGATGGTGGTTGCTCTGGGGGTCGTTATTTTAAGCAAAAACGGGGGGTTCAACAAATACACTACTTACCTGATAGGCGACATCCTGACCATCTCCGGCGGCCAGGTGAAATTAGTGGCCGCGGCTTTTTTGCTTGTAACAGGATACTGGTTATTGTTCGGCAACAGCCTTTTATTGTTGAGCGTTAACCCAAGCCTGGCGCGCAGCCGCGGGGTAAAAATTTCTCTGGTAGAGATGAGCTTTGTAGCCGTCCTGGCAATAATTGTCGCAATTTCAATACGCCTGGTGGGAATTTTAATCATCAATTCCCTCTTAATCCTTCCGGCGGCGACCTCCCGCCTGATAGCCCGCAACACGGCTAAATATACTCTTTACAGCATTTTGATAAGTCTTTTTTGCGGGGTGAGCGGCCTCATCGCTTCCTATTACTGGAACACCGCTTCTGGGGCGACAATCGTGCTCTTGTGCGCTTTTGCGTATGTGATTACCGCTCTTATTACGCGATGTCTGCGTAGGAAGGTTGCGTAGATTTACATCAACAGAGGATTACGGGAGGGATTTTTGGAATTGCTTCGCTTCGTCCAGCGCCTTCCGAACGTACTCCCGGTCTCCTGCCTGCAGTGCGCTCTTCCATTCCGCCAGCATCTTCTCCAGGACCGCCAGGTTTTGCAGCAGATATTCCCGGTTGGTCAGGAAAACATCCTGCCAGATAGAGGGCTCTCCAACGGCGATACGGGTGACGTCGCGAAAACCAGCACCGAGGAATTTTTCCGGGTTGGTAACCGTCAGACGCTTAACCGTCAGAGTGGCCAGAACCGCCAGGAGGTGCGGGATATGGCTGGTCGTTGCCAGAACCCGGTCATGCTCATCCGGGGAAAGCAGAAACACCCTGCTTCCCAAGCCCTCCCAGAACGCTTGAACTGTCTTTAAATCCGATGGGTCTGTCCTGGGTGTGGGCGTCAGAACCGTAACGCGATTTTCAAAAAGGTTAGCGTCTGCGGATTCCGGACCGTTCTGCTCAGACCCGGCAATCGGGTGCCCGCCGACAAAAGAAAGGTTGCCGGACAAAGCATCCTCGGCAACTTTCAGAACCGCGGCCTTGGTACTGCAGGCGTCGGTAATCAAACAATGCTTGCTTCCCAGAAAAGGAAGGCCGGTCTTTAGAAGTTCCAAAACCGCATTAACCGGCGCCGACAAAATAATCAGGTCGGCTTCAGCAAAACCTTCACCCGGGTCAACGGTGTAGGAATCAATTGCGCCGACAGCAGCGGCTCTTTTCAGCGACTCCAGGCGCCGACCCACCCCAACCACTTCCTGCGCCATCTTCCGCAATTTCAAACCGGCGCCGATAGACCCGCCGATTAAACCAACCCCGAATATCGCCACTTTTTTAAATTTAAACATAGACATTTGAAACGTAAGCGAGGGTTGTCTCTTTTGCTACACTTCGCGAAGTGACAGGAACAAAACAAGCAGTACGAGTGAATGAGTATCCGGGGCTCGCCTTGAATTACAGGCGAGAACCCGGCCAGTAATTGACCCTCTTCTTTTCTTCGGCGTATGGCCGGGACGAGTGTAGTTCTCAACACGGAGAGGCTCATTCACAAGTTGCGTAGTTTTGTCTGGCACGCAGCATGTGAAGCAAAAGAGACACCCTTGCGCCCCTACTCTTTACCCTGCTTTTTCAACCAGGCGCCGAAAAGTTCCAGCGGCAGAGGGAAAACCAGCGTCGAGTTCTTTTCCGAAGCGATTTCGGTGGCAACCTGCAGGTAACGCAGTTGGATGCCCAGCGGAGACTGTTCCAGAATTTTGGAAGCGGCGACCAGTTTTTCGCTCGCCTGAAATTCACCTTCGGCGTTGATAATCTTCGCCCGGCGGTTCCGTTCCGACTCGGCCTGACTGGCCATCGCCCGCTTCATCGTT
>JAHJUB010000167.1 GCA_018829455.1 Candidatus Omnitrophota bacterium | reverse complement strand
GTCGGGCGCCTTCTGGTGGCCTTCGACGTCCAGGCTGTCTTCGGTAATCACTTCGCGATATTGCGGCGCGACCATGGCGGTATTACGCAGGTCCCAACCAAGAGCCGCGAAAAAAGGGTCGATGAGCGATTGGCGGACGTGGGCTTCCTTGACTCCGGGGGCGAGGAAGGACCGCCGGTTGGTGGTGAAGTACTGGCACAGCTTGGCAATTTCATCTTTGCCTTGGGCGAATGTCTTGCTCATAGTGTTCAATCCTATTCTCCGGTTACCGACAATATTCAATTGATTAACATATTTGCTTTATTCAGTAAAGATTTATTATCTAACAATAAAAATATTTCATCGAAATGTAGTCCTCAATGCCTTAATGTAGGGGCAAGCCCCCGTGCTTGCCCTTTCTGTTTCGATATAATTTCTCGATTATAAAATGAAGGGCGGATATCCGCCAGGCGAAACGCCGGCGGATCCGCCCCTACCCGTTTCGTGATTGCTACGATATATTCGACCATGGAACGGCGAAGGCTGGTGGCGATGGTGGAGAAAGAATTAAAAAGTAGTGACAGGTAGCGACCTGTCACTACACACCCTGCCTGTCAATACTGAACCTATTGAAAATAGGTCTTTAATTTACCGATAGGGAAGCCGGGATGATGAGTGATGATGATTTCTGGAACCTGACCTCTATGGCTAGTTGAAAGTTGCCTACATTTCGAATTATTTTTTATCTTTTTTTAGAATTTCAATGACCTGCTTGACCTGCTGCAATTGGCTGATCGGCGCGATCAAAATGCCGTTTTCGGTATTGATTACCGCGACTTTATCCAGGCCGATGACCGCCATGGGTTTGTCAATATTGGAAAAAAGCAGCGAATTGCGGGTGTCAATGGCGATGGTGCGGCCGCGGCAAACATTTTTTTGCCTGTTTTTTTCATTCATTTCATAGACTGACGACCATGAACCAACATCATTCCAGGCAAAAGCGGCCTTGAACATGACTGCTTCCTTCAGCTTTTCCATTAATGCGTAATCAATGGATTCGGGGTTTATCGATTTGTAGGTTTTCGCGAAAAGCTTCGCATTACCAGCGGTTTTTTCGAGTTTTTCATATTGAATGTGGTAATACGGCGAGTAATTTTTTAAAAATTCCTTGAAATAGGCCAATTTATAGACAAACATGCCGGAATTCCAATAGTAATTTCCTTTTCTTAAGTATTTTGCCGCGGTAGCATTATCCGGTTTCTCCTTGAATTGCACGATCGGGTAAAAGCCGAGACGCTCTTTTTTTTGAGGTTTTTTTTCTGAAAACTGTATGTAGCCGTAACCGGTATGGGGTTCACTGGGTTTGATGCCGGCAGTGATGACGCAGCGGTTTTGAGAGTATTCCAAAGCGGCCGTCAATTGCTCGGCGAAAATGCTTTCCTTGGCAATGAAATGATCGGCCGGGACCACCAGCAAATGGGCTTGGGGGTTGATTTTTGACAGAAAAATGTTGGCTTGCATCAGGGCCGGGGCCGTGTTGCGCGGAGCCGGTTCGGCGATGAAATTGGACTTGGGAAATCCGGGCAGGCAATCCTGAACCGCAGGAAAGTATTTACCGTCAGCGATCACGAAGATATTTTTTTTGGCGATGAATTTCAGCAAACGCCTGTATGTCTGGGTGATCAGGGGCTGATCGCCCACCACGGTCAGAAATTGCTTGGGTTTTTCAGCGGTGCTCCAGGGCCAGAAGCGTGTCCCTTGGCCTCCGGCCATGATCGAGGCGAAATGGTTGTTTTTCATGTTTTGAAATTATCACATCCCGGCCTTGAAAACAATTGCCGGTTTGAATTGCACAAACTACTTAGTACTAGTTTTGCAAAACTGAAATTTGCACCCAAACATGTTGAAAATAAATTGACTTTGTGATATTCAAAAATCATTATTGGAGAACGGGATATGGTGAAACGGGTTTTAAAAAATACTGCAGCGGCGGCAGCTTGCGCGATGGTTTTAAAAAGCGATAATCATTCATTTTAAGGTTCTAAAGTGCATAAAAGGAGATGTTTTTCTCAGCGACATGTTGCTGGGAAGGCAAGAATTTTTGGAACTCCGGTAAAATTTCGGAGATCATCTATTATCCTTTTGCCACACAAGCCATATTATACGTATTTAGCATAATATGTTAATTACCCAGATTTTACGAAATAATTTTACTTTTAGATAAAAAATCTTTACTGATTAAGGCAAATATGCTAATCAATAATCGTGATGTTGTCAGAAAAGTATATTTCGTGTAATTATTGTTAGCTGTATGAAAGATGGAGGACTTGGAAGATGACAAACAAAAGAGAACTGATTGCATTCTGCGGATTATATTGCGGTGAATGTCCCAATCACACTGGCAAGATTGCTAATTTGGCACGAGATTTGAGAAAGGAACTACGAAGCGTCAGATTTGAGAAAACAGCAGAGGCGCTTTCGGAACTATCTTTCTTCAGCATGTTCAAAGACTACGAACAATGCTATGGTGTTCTTGGCGGCATGGTGAAACTCCGTTGTAACCACGCCTGTAGAGGTGGCGGTGGCAATCCATACTGCAATATCAGAAAGTGCTGCCAGAAAAAGGAAATTGAAGGATGCTGGCTCTGTAATGAATTTGAAACCTGCGAGAAACTAAATGAGTTAAAAGCAAATCATGGTGTTGCCCATATCAAAAACCTGCGAAGAATCAAGAAAGACAGGATCGCTATCTTTCTTGACGGGCAAAAACACTGGTATGTGAAACCAAAGTAGATCAGTTGTATATTACTATGATAGCCAGAACAGCTAACAATGCGCTCCGCCTGACCGCTATTCCGCTGGTGCTCCATAGCGGCAGGTGAGCTTAGTCGTTACCCGAAAATAGATGAAACAGATTCTTGACGAAATGATCCGTTGGGAGTACTATTAGTATCATTATAGGAGGTACAATCAATGCCTACAGTTCCCAAAATTATACCAATTTCCGATCTTAGACAAAACGCTAGTGGTGTGGTCAAGAGTGTGTCATCTTCGAGAGAACCTGTTTTCATCACCCAACGAGGAAGAGCAGCAGCAGTTATGGTCAGCATGGAGGTCTATCAGAACTCACAGCACGAAATGGATGTTTTGCACTTGTTGGCCAGAGGGGAGAAAGAAATAGAGGCAGGCATAGGCCATGAACTTGACGACGTGCTGAAAGAAGCTGACCGTTTTCTTGAGGCGGCAAAAACTTGAAAATCCTATTTACACCCACAGCTCGTCGCCAGTTTCTTGAAGCTATTGCCTATATTCACCAAGACAACACCTCGGCGGCGGTAAGCTTTCGCCAAAAGGCAGAGAAAACGCTTTCCCGACTTAGGGAGTTTCCCGAGTCCGGAAGACTGCTACCGGAGTTCCCGGATTTACCTTTTCGCGAGGTAATTGTAAGGCCTTATCGTTTTTTCTATAGAACCAAGGATAAGGCTGTATGGATCATTGCTGTATGGCATGGAGCCCAGCTACCTGATGAACCTGAAAAGGGCAGCGAGTAACGAGTCGCTGCACCGGATGCGCAAAAAACGGCGCCCCGGTGAGCTTTTTGTTAGGCAGCAAGTGATTTGCTTGAGGAGGAAAAAGCAAGTGGATTTCTTTGTTTACAAAAACGAATTCTTTAGGGTGTTAATGAAGGCTTATCATTAAACGGTATTTATTACTCCGGCAATTAAATATAAGGGATTCATGAGGCATATGCAACCGAGGGATGTTCGAAGTATTTTTTAATTCGTGATGGTCTTTTAGCAATACTTCTCATATGAGAGATTGTTTTTTTCATGATGTCTTTTTCAG
>JAHJUB010000139.1 GCA_018829455.1 Candidatus Omnitrophota bacterium | reverse complement strand
TGTCTCTTTTGCACACTTCGCGTAGTGTCAGGAACAAAACAAGCAGTACGAGGAGATGAGTAGCCGGGGCTTGCCTTGTAATATAGGCAAGAACACGGCGAGGCTCATTTCCAAGTTGCGTAGTTTTGTCTGGCACGAAGAGTGTGAGCAAAAGAGACATCCGAGCGTCTGATGCGGCACGAGGTAAAATTACGGAGAATGAAGGAAGCCGGCCGGATCGTCGGCCTGACCCGCCAGTATCTTGCGGAGTTAATTACGCCGGGCATTGAAACCGGCGAGCTGGATAAACGAGCCGGGGAGTTCATTGAAAAGGAAGGCGGAAGGGCTGCATTTAAAGGGTATCATGGTTTTCCCGCATCAATCTGTGTTTCACCAAATGAAATTGTGATTCACGGAATTCCCGGGGCAAGACGGCTTCTGGAGGGGGACATCGTCAGCATTGATCTTGGTGTGGAGAAGGACGGTTTTTTCGCCGACGGCGCCGCAACCTTTCCGGTCGGCGCGATTTCCGCGGAGAAGGAGCGGTTGCTTTCGGTGACACGAGCATCTCTTTTAGCGGCGCTCGGACGGATAAAATCCGGGCTGTCCGTAGACGAGATCAGTTCCATAATTGAGAATTCGGTAAAAAACGCCGGTTTTTCGGTGGTCAGGTCTTTCTGCGGTCACGGTATCGGCCGTCGGCTGCATCAGAGTCCGGAAGTGCCTAATTTTGTAAGCGGGAACGCTTTTCGTTTATACCCCGGACTTGGCTTAGCGATCGAACCTATGGTAAACTATAGGGGAGGCGAGGTGCAAATTCTTTCTGACGGCTGGACGGTGGTAACCGCCGACGGAAGTCCCTCCGCCCATTTTGAGGAAACAGTGGTTGTGCTGGAAGATGGTTGTGAGGTTGTAACGCAAATATGAAGAAGGAGAATAAATTAAAAGTTGAGGGCGTTGTCTTAATGGCTTTGCCTAATGCCAACTTTAAGGTAAAATTGAAGAACGGTCACGAAATTTTAGCCCACGTCAGCGGTAAGATGCGAATGCATTATATCAAAATTCTGCCGAGCGATAAAGTGATTATGGAAATCAGCCCTTATGATTTAACGAAAGGTAGAATCATTCAGCGGCAATAAAAACATTATGAAAGTACGAGCCTCGGTGAAAAAGATTTGTCCCCAGTGCCAGATTATTCGGCGGGGGGGGAAAGTCCGGGTTATCTGTAAAAATCCCCGGAAGGGACCAAAACACAAACAGGTTCAGGGATAGTTTACCTAAAATATTATGGCTAGAATAATCGGTGTGGAGATTCCAAACGCCAAGCGGGTAGAGACAGGGCTTACCTATATTTACGGCATCGGCGTGAATTTAGCCCGGCGCTTATTGAAAGAGACCAACATTGATGCGGACATCAGGGTAAAAGACCTTACGGAAGACCACATTAACCGTCTGACGATGGCGATTCAGCGCAGTTACCGGGTTGAAGGCGACCTGCGCCGCGAAGAAACGGCAAACACGAAGCGCCTGATCGAAATCGGTTGTTACCGTGGAATTCGGCACAAGAGAGGTTTACCGGTCCGGGGACAAAGGACGCACACCAACGCCCGGACCCGCAAGGGTCCCCGAAAGACGGTTTCAACCATCCGCAGTAAAGATAAACGGAGCGAGTTAAAGTCCAAAGGACCGGAAACCAAAAAGAAATAGAAAGGGCAAATTAGAATGGGGAAAAAGTACGAAAAGAAGAAGAAAAAGAGCGCCGCTCCTTCCGGAGGCATTGCCCACGTAAAGGCGACGTTTAACAATACTTTTGTCACGATAACCGACGACAAAGGTAATGTTCTGGTTCAATCAAGTAGCGGCCAGGTCGGTTTTAAGGGGACCCGCAAGGGGACGCCGTATGCCGCCGGTCTGGTTGCCCGGGAAGTGGCGCGCCGCGCCCAGGACCTCGGGGTCAGGGAAGTGGAGGTGCGGGTAAAAGGACCGGGCCCGGGCCGGGAGACGGCTATCCGTTCTCTTCAATCAGCCGGGCTGATGGTAACCCAGATTCACGATATGTCTCCGATTCCTCATAACGGCTGTCGGCCGCCCAAGGAGCGCCGGGTCTAAAAACAACTGTATGACAGGCGTCCCGCCTGTCAAAACACTATGAAAACAAGAGCGCCAGTTTGTAAAATTTGTCGTCGCGAAGACACAAAATTATTTCTGAAAGGGCAGCGGTGCGTAACGGCGAAATGCGCGATCGATAAAGGACGACCGGCGCCCTCCGGAAATAGCCGGTATTCCAGTCCGAATTCCACCTATCGTCTCCAGTTGCGGGAAAAGGAAAAAACCCGTTCTTTTTATGGCGTTTTGGAAAGACAATTCCGACGTTATTTTGCCATGGCCCAGAAAAGCGGTCAGGCTCCCGGTGAAAAACTGCTTATTTTTCTGGAACGGCGGCTGGATAACACGTTGGTTGTTGCCGGTCTGTTGCCTTCCAGACGTTCTGCCCGTCAGTTGATTAGCAGCGGCCATATCAGGGTAAACGGCCGCCGCATGAGCATACCGTCTTATCTGGTTGATAACGGTGATGAAGTGGATTTCCGGTCCGCTTCCCGTGTTTTACCGAAACTGAAGGAAATGATCCTGGCCGGCGGTGTGGTAAAACAGTGCCCGGCCTGGTTGAATCTGGATAAGGAAGCGGTCAAAATCAAAGTTCTGAGGGAACCCTCCCGGAGTGAAGTTTCCGTCCTGGTGGAGGAGGGTCACATCGTTAACCTTTATTCACGGTAATTTACAGAAGGAAAAATTATGGAGCAATTTAAATATCCGACGAAGATAGACTGGGAGAAGGATACATACCGAGAAACTTACGGCAAGGCCGTCGTAGAACCATTGGAACGTGGTTTTGCCATTACGGTTGGAAATTGCCTTCGCCGCGTTCTGCTTTCGGCAATTCCTGGCGTAGCGATTACCAGCGTTAAGATTGACGGTATCGCTCATGAATTTTCGGCAATTCCCGGTGTAAAAGAGGATGTTACTGATGTTGTTTTGAATCTGAAACAGGTAAACCTTAAAGCCAACATCACCGACCTTCCTAAAAAATTCTCGGTGATGATCGAAAAAAAGACAGAACTTTTGGCCGGTGATCTGTTTTCCGATGCGGAAATCAGCGTTGAGAATCCAAAACTACACATTGCCACCCTTTCCGAAGGCGCTGCGTTGAAGTTGGAGTTGACGGTCAGCCAGGGGTTCGGTTACGTGCCGGTCGGACGGATAGTTGAGGAAGGGGCACCCATCACTACTATTCCTCTGGCGGCTTCGTTCAGCCCGATTACCCGGGTTTCCTACCGTATCGAGAATACGCGGGTAGGACAACGGGTTGACTACGAAAGACTGTTGTTGGAAATTTGGACAACCGGCGCCATTACACCGAAGGATGCGGTAAAACACGCTACCGAGATTCTGAACAAGCACTTTAACCTGATTGCCGGCGAAGAGGTTGCCGAAGCAAGGAAGCCGGAAGAATCTCCGGTGAAGGCCAGTCTTCCGGAAAAAACTTCAGTCAAGAAGATTCTTCCCAAGAAAACAAAGAAAAAACCGAGGACAAATGCGACACCAACGAAGAAAAAGGGTTAACTTAAACCGCGGCCGCCGGGCCGGAGTCTTTAACTCTTTACTTAAGGGGTTGATTATTCACGGAAAGATTAAGGCTTCTACGGCCCGGGTCAAACAGATACAGGTTTTGGCGGAAAAGATAATTACCATGGCTAAGGAAGATTCGTTGGCCAGCCGGCGCCGGATCTTTGCCTACCTGCAGGATGAAACCATGGTGAAGAAGTTGATGTCTGAAATCGCCCCGCGCTATCAGAGCCGCAATGGCGGCTATACCCAGCTTTTTAAACTTGGTCCCCGCCAGGGCGACGGATGTGAACTTTCCCAGCTAACCTTCCTGCCTTAATTAATTCTTCTGTAGCAAAGGCCCCTAAGTATAAGTATGAAGCGAGCAGAAACCATTGATTTCCTGAGCGAACACAATCAGCGCCGCATTATTCAACATTACCAGCGTCTCAGTCCGGACAAACAGAACCTTTTCCGGAGAAACCTGGAGGGGCTGGACCTGCCGCTAATTTTTAAACTTCACCAGGAATTTTCCGGGAAAAATACCGCTGCCCTTGTTCCCGTAGATATTCAACCGGCCCCAATTATTACCGTACCTAAAACACCCTCCGAGTTGGTCTTTCAGGAAAAAGCTTGCGTTGAAGGGGAGGCGCTCCTTCGGGAAAACAGGGTTGCTGTCCTCGTTGTAGCCGGCGGCCAGGGTTCCCGGTTCGGTTTTGAAGGCCCCAAGGGCATTTTTCCTGTTTCTCCGGTCAAAAAGAAATCTCTGTTCCAATTATTTTCCGAAACGGTTTCGGCTCTAAACTGCCGCTACCGGGCGGCCATTCCCCTGTTGATTATGACCAGCCGGGAGAATGACGGGACGGTCAAAGATTTTTTTCGGGCGAATCATTTTTTCGGACTGGATTCCGGCGCGGTCTTCTTTTTTACGCAGGAGATGCTGCCTACCATAACTGCGGACGGCAATTTGATTTTGAAGGACGAGACGCATCTATTTGCCAATCCTGATGGCCACGGCGGCTCCCTCAAAGCGCTGCACAAATCCGGACTTCTTTCCGAGTTGGTTCAAAAAGGTTTTTCCGACCTTTTTTACGGCCAGGTTGATAATCCGCTGGTGAAGATAGCCGACCCGGTTTTTCTGGGATACCACCGGATGGCGGAATCCGAATTCTCCCTCAAGGTTTTGCGTCGTAGGAACGCGGCGGAAAAGATCGGCGTCTACGCGCTTCTGGACGGAAAACCAGGCGTAATTGAATACAGCGACCTGGCGCCGGGGAGTGATTGCCTATCCGGGGGGGAGGATATGCGTTTTTGGGCCGGGAGCATAGCCATTCATATTCTTTCCCTATCCTTCGTGGAGCGCCTGAACTGTCAGGGATTCAGCCTGCCCTACCATCGGGCCGTCAAGGTTGTGGAAGCGCCGGGTCAGGACGGAAAGGCGGAAAAGGCAACGGTCTGGAAGTTTGAAACGTTCGTATTTGACGGTTTACCGTTGGCCGCCAGGACCTGCTGCGTGGAAACGTTTCGGGAGGAAGAGTTCGCTCCGGTCAAGAACCGGCAGGGGGAAGATTCCGCCGACACTGCCAGAAAAGCGATTTCCGACCGTTTCCGACGGTGGTTAGTTGAAGCCGGAAGCGCGGTGGTGGCGCCGGGCGTGCCGGTTGAGATAAGCCCTCGTTATGCCCTGGACCCGGCAGAACTCGCCGAAAAATTGAAAGGAAAGACCCTGGTAATCAAAGAAGATACTTACCTGGAATAAGCAGCTCTTGTGTCGTTTTGACTTAAACCCTTTATTTGTTATATAATTTTTAATAAAATAGCGATTTTGCGAAAGCGGTTTTTTCACAAACATAAAATCGGGAGAAATAAACAAATGGACATCAGGTGGCTCCTATCATTCAAGATGACCGGTTGGTTTTGCGGCGGCCTCCTCATTGCTCTGGCCATTCTTTCCATCATTTCCTGGTCGCTTATTTTTCAGAAAATGACTGCTTTCCGCCGGGCGCGCCGCGCCAACGCCCGTTTTCGTTCGTTACCGGAAACGGAAATACCGGGGAAGCGTGCCGGCCTTTTTACTTTTTCCAGTCTTGAGCTGATTTTTCGTAAGGTAAATCAATTTTCGGCAGGGAACGAGAGGGACCTGGAGAAACTGGAGGAGGAGATTAAGGTTGAACTGAACGAATATTTTGAAAACCTGAACCGCGGTCTGCCCATCCTCGGCAGTATTACCAGCGTGGCGCCTTTTGTTGGTCTGTTAGGCACGGTCTGGGGTATTATGGTTATCTTCTCCCGGATGCATGCACAAGTGGCCGGCGTTTCGGAGATGGTGGCGCCGGGTGTGGCGCAGGCGCTGATAACCACCATCGCCGGCCTGATTGTGGCCATTCCCGCGCTTTTTTTCTATAACTACTTTACGATGATTTTACGAAGTCTTTCCAACGAAGCGGAAAATTACGCAAGCCGGATTATTCAGGGGCTGTGAAAGAATAAAATTGCCTATTTGCCAGAGATGATTTTGGAGCGAGACAAGGAGCGAAGAAGTTTGAGTAGTCACTGCACTACTCAATCGATGAGCGACGCAGTCGCAGCCCAAAAGCACCTGGCCCTTTAGGGGAGTCCCGTCTTTGGGTCATTGCGGCGTTGCTCCTCGTCTCTGTGCCGCAGAGGGCACACCGACTTCGTCGCGCCTGGCACTGACCTCAAATCCGGAACTCCAAATAGTCAATTTTATTCTTTCACAGCCCCACCAAACTGAAATGAAGAAAAGGATAAAGTTCACGCCGCCCCTGCTGGACCAGATTAACATCACCCCGATGATGGATGTCGCTCTGGTTCTTCTGGTTGTTTTTGTCATCATTTCTCCGTTAATCGGACCCGGTATTCCGGTTAGGCTTCCGACTGCGGCCGGGGAAAAACTTTCGGTTACCGCAACCATTCTCTTGACGTTAAACAAGCAGGGCGAGGTATTTTTGAGCGGCCGGCAGGCAAATCCAATCTTTCTTTTAGTTGACCTCCAGAACCTGAAAAAGGCAAGTCCGGATTTAAAGGTTATCATCCAGGCGGATAAGGAAGTGTCCTACGAAGCCGTGGTTTCCCTGTTGGATATTGTGCGTCAGGCCGGAATTTCCGCGGTGGGCCTGGCTACCACTCCAGCTAGTCCGGATAAACAGTAGGACAGGCGTCTCGCCTGTCAAAAACAGAATAAATCTGTTAGAAATGAAGGCCTATCTTCTTTCCGTATCTTTCCACCTGCTTTTCGGCGCCTGTATCTTTTTTCTGGCGGTTTCACCCGGGAAGACCCTGCCTCCGGGAAGGATTGACCAGGTTTTTCTGGTAGCCGAAGCGCCGCCGGCTCCGGTATCTCCCGTGTCAGTAGGGGCGCCATTCATGGCGCCCGCGGGCTCGATGAATCGAGCCCCTACAATTAAGCCTGAGAAGACGATTGAGCCAGCGCCAATAAAGCCGGAAGTAAGTCTGGCTGAAAAACTGGCGAGTAGATTGGGCAGCGCGGCACCCGAAGTTTGGAACCCCAAGACAGTAACCCGGCCGGAAAAGCCCCGGGAAAGATCTGTCACTTCAACCG
>JAHJUB010000013.1 GCA_018829455.1 Candidatus Omnitrophota bacterium | reverse complement strand
TTCCAAGGAAAAGTTCCCCCTATACCTGAAAGAGATGGAATTCAGGTATAATAACAGGCAGAAAGAAATATTTACTTTGCTGGCTCAAAATCTCTGTAATTTAGTGCCAAAACTTTTATAATCACCAAATATTAACATATTTTATTAAAGAGATTTGATATCCCGACCCCGGACAAACTGGTCTTCATCTCCTGGTTTGAAGGCGGGGAGGTCTTTCGCAGCGGTTGCTGTTATGAAAGAGGACACGGCCGCATCTTCTACTTCCGGCCCGGTCACGAAACCTATCCTATTTATTACGACGCCAACGTAATGAAGGTTGTCACCAACGCGGTCCGGTGGGCCGCGCCCAGAATCAAGAAAAAGATTGAATGTTCCAATCCGCAGTCCATCGAAAACCTAAACCGGCAGGGTGGTAAAACGCTTAAATAAATACGGCTGCTGCTCTGCTTTTATTTTGCAGTTTTCGGCAGATGGATGGCGCGACCCAGGCAGGCTTCCGCGGCCTCTTTCACGCTCTCAGCCAGAGTGGGGTGACCGAAGATGGTTCCGGTAATCGTCTCCAGGGTTGCCTCGGCGGCGGCGGCAGCGCTGGCAACGTGGACCAGGTCTGCGGCATTAGGACCGATAATCTGGCAGCCGGCAACCAGCCCGGTCTCCTTTTCCGCGATAATCTTAACAAACCCATCTGTCTCGTTGATACAGTGCGCCTTGCCTAAAGCGGTAAACGGAAATTTGCCTATTAGGTAATCGCCTCTTCGGTCTTTGATGTCGTCTTCCTTTAAACCAAAAGTACCTACCTCCGGCATCGTAAAAATACAGGAGGGCATAAATCGGTCCTGGACCGGATGGTTGTGCCCGGCCAACTGTTCCACGATGGAGACGCCGTGCTCACTCGCCAGATAGGCGAGTTGTCCCTTGCCGGAAATGTCACCGATGGCAAAGATATTCTTAACGCTGGTCCGTAATCCATCGTCAGTGACCACAAATCCTTTCTGGTCCGTGGCGATTCCGGCCTCTTCCAGACCGATGCCCCTGGTATTTGGCTGGCGGCCGATAGCCACCAACACCAGTTCCGCTTTTTCCAGTTCCGGCCTTTCCGCGGCCCGGCCGACAACAACCTCCACCCCGCGCTTCTTAAAGATACGCTCCATCATGACACCGACTTCCGAATCCTCCAGCGGCAAAAGCCGAGGCAGCATTTCGTAAATTGATACTTTTACGCCGAGGGCCGCAAAGATGGAAGCGAATTCACAGCCGATGGCGCCTCCGCCGACCACCGCCAGGCTGACCGGCAGTTTCTGGAGGTTGATTATCTCGTCCGAAGTAATATACCGACCGTCACCGAACGGAAAGAACTTGGGCCGGGCCGGACTGGAACCGGTCGCCAAAATAACCGTCTGCGCTTTTATCTCCGCATCCTTTGTCTTGATTGAGCCGTCCGGAGTCAACGCGCCTTCGGACATAACCAAATTTACGCCATTATTCTTCAGCAGGTATCCGATACCGGTGCGCAGGTTGGTCACCACCTTGTTCTTCCAGCTGACCAACTGGTTAATATCAATCTGGGGCTGGCCGAAAATGACGCCCTGACCGGATGCCTTTTTCGCCTTTTCAATGGTGTGGGCGATGTCGGCCCAGCATTTGGTCGGAATGCACCCCCAGTTCAAACAGGTGCCGCCGACCAGGTCTCTTTCCACTAAAACGGTCTTTAGTCCCAGCTGAGCGGCGCGGATGGCGGCTACGTATCCGCCGGGTCCGGCGCCCAGGATTGCCAGGTCAAACTGCTCCATTATTTACCTCCCTCAAACCAACTAATTGTCTTTCTCAATCCCTCTTCCAGCGAAACCATTGGTTCCCAATCCAAAACGGCTTTAGCCTGGGAAATGTCCGGACAGCGCCGGGCCGGGTCATCTTCCGGCAGGGGCTGAAAAACAATTTCGCTCCGGGACCGGCACAGAAAAATTACCGTCTTTGCCAGCTCTAAAATCGTAATTTCGCGTGCATTACCCAGGTTTACGACTACGTTATCAACGGCATTTGCCTTTCCGGCCAGCCGCGCCAACCCGGTCACCAGGTCGGAAACATAACAGAGACTGCGGGTCTGACTTCCGTCGCCGTAGACCGTAACCGGAGTACCGGCCAACGCCTGGGAAATAAAGTTGGAAACCACCCGGCCATCAGCCGGCCGCAGCCGGGGACCATAGGTATTGAAAATACGGCTGATTGCAATCTTCAGACCGTACTTGCGGCGGTAAGCCGCGGTAACTGCCTCGGCGTAACGCTTGCTCTCGTCGTATACGCTGCGCGGCCCGTTCGGATTGACGTTGCCCCAGTAATCTTCCTTTTGGGGGTGGACCTTCGGGTCGCCGTAAATTTCGCTGGTGGAGGCCAGAACAAAAAACGCGTCTTCCTTCCGGGCCAGTTCCAGCAGGTTTTCCGTACCGGCCGAGCCGACCCGTAAAGTCTCCAGCGGATAGCGATAATAATCCACCGGACTGGCCGGCGATGCCAGATTAAAGATAAAGTTAATTTCCTTCGGCAGTTTCGGGAAGGGTTGGGAAACATTTGTTTCCAGGAACGTGAAATTTTTCCGGTTCAGAAGAGAAACGATATTCTCCCTTGAGCCGGTAATAAGGTTATCCAGACAAATTACTTCTGCGCCCTCGCCGCAGTAATGCTCGCAGAGATAACTGCCGATAAATCCGGCGCCGCCGGCGATTAATACCTTCACTTTATTATTTTACCATTAATTACGATTAAAGCGTGAAAATCCTGATAGGAGCGATAGTCCTTCTTCAAGTTTTTTTCAAATAATTCCTGGAGGGATTGGTAGGAAAGAACCCGGGCCAGGTTCAAACGGCGGGCCAGGCGCCTGGTATATTCGTCAATGACAAAGACCGGTTTCCCCAGAGCGTAGAGGAGAATGTCGTCTGCGGTCTCCGGGCCAACGCCTTTGAGCGCCAGCAGTCTGGGCCGCAATTCATTTAAGGGAATTTCAGAAGCGGGTCCGATTCCTCCGCAGTCCTCCAAGATGAAACGCGCCAATATCTTCAGCCGTTCCGCTTTCTGCCGGTAAAATCCGGAAGGTCTTACCAGCCGGGAAAGTTTTCGGTCTTCCGTCACCAGAATGTTTTTCAGACCGAGGCAATCTGCTTCTTTAAGGTTGGCCACCGCTAACTGGACGTTCTTCCAGTTTGCCCGCTGGGTCAGAATCGCCTCTATCGCTATCAGTTCCTTCTCTTCAAGCGTCTTGGGCCGCTTGCACCACAAACTCCATTGACCCTGTGGTTTTCCGTATCTTTGCTTCAGTTCCGCATAGAGCGTCTGTATCCGGTTCATAACCGGCGCCTCTCTAAAGCCATAGAAATTTGTCCACCAGTCTGTCCAAAAACTTGTATGCAAAACCGACCATCTTCCCGGGAATAATTTTGGGCAAATTGTCGGAAAACAGGTCCAAAAATTCCGATATCCGGATACGGCCTTTAAACAAAAACCGATGCCTTAATACTTCCAGGGTTTTCCTAACTACGTAACGCATAGATTTCCTTCGGAACCTAAAGTGTCCATTTCCCGCACCGGTCTCCCCAGCGGGCGACTATTTCACCTACTAACTCCTGAACATAGGTTATTTCGCACCGGTTGTTACAGCCCTGGCAGTTAAACGCCTTGGGAATAAATTTTGTCTCGCTTACTTTAAACCCCCGGAAACTGGTCTTCAAATTTTCGGCCCTTACCTGCTCCCTGGCCAGCATCGCCGCGCCGACAGCCCCCATTACCAGAAAATATTTGTGCACGTTTATTTCACACCCTAACTCTTTCTGGAAAGCCTTGCGGATGGCAGAATTTGCCGCCACGCCTCCCTGAAAGGCGATGGGCGAATTCAGCTTCTTCCCCTTGCACACATTATTCAGATAGTTTCTCGCAAGCGCCTCACAGAGCCCCGCGATAATGTCCTCTTTAGAATGTCCCATCTGCTGTTTGTGCACCATATCCGATTCGGCAAATACGGTACACCGGCCGGCAATCACCACGTCCACCTCTGATTTGGCCGCATAATCCCCGAACTTTTCAATCGGTATCCCGAGTCTGTTGGCTTGATGGTCCAGAAATGACCCGGTCCCGGCCGCGCAGATAGAATTCATGGCAAAATCGGTGATTATGCCGTCTTTCATCAGGATTACCTTGTTATCCTGCCCGCCGATTTCCAGAATGGTTCTTACGCCGGGCATATAAAAAGACGTTGCCACGGCCTGGCAGATGATTTCCGTCTTAGCAATGTCTGCGCCCACAATTGCCTTGACCAGATACCTTGCGGAACCAGTCGTACCAACTCCCATGATACGACATCCAACATCATCATCCAAACTTTCTCCCAGGTTGCCGAAACTCTCCTGGGTCGATTGTACGGGCGACCCCTGCGACCTTGACCACATGCCGAACACTAATTCCCGGTCTTCATTTATAATGGCAATTTTCGTGGAAACGCTTCCTACATCAATTCCCAGATACAGATTACCGGAGGATCCGCTCTCTTTCAGCCTGTTTTCTAAAAGTTTAGTTTCCATTTATTAATTTCTTCTTTTTTGTCCTCAAAAGGTCCGTGTACGCTTCCAGACGCGTCATCAAACCTGCCTCGCCCGCATGCTCATCAAAACCCAGAAAAAGAGGCGGAACGTCAAAAATTCCATCATTATACCATTTGGTAATTATAGACTTAGCGGTAATTTCCGGCATACAGGTAAACGGATAGACGTGCACAAAACCGTCAATACCGCCGCGGGAGAAGTCTATGTACTGCCCCAAAACCCAAAAAGCCTCACCTCCGATATCCAACTGCAATCCTCCGATATCCCTATGTGATTTACTTAAATATTCCAGGTATTTCCGGTGAAAATTTACGTGCGCTTTATGTTTTACCCAATCGTATAAACTAATCCCCATGCAGACTTCGCAGCCCAGTTCGCCCAGCTTCTTTTTTACGTCCTGGTTGGCGAAGCAATCCAGGGCCACAAAAATTTCCCCGGTTAAAACGACCTTGAGTATTATTTTTTCCCTTCCGGCCTTTTCCACCTTCGCAAACTCTTCTTTAATCAGGTGCTTCAGCCCTCTCAACTGCTGGTGCGTCCCCGCTTCATCAATCATCTTTAAACATCTTTCCAGTGCCTTGGTCGTCTCGCCCCGGCGAACCTCGTAGGGGCGGGTTTTCCCCTCCAACTTTTCCGCCAGTTGGATTAGTTGCAATTTCATAAAGAATATCCGGGCAATCCAAAGCAGCTTAAACCGGGACAGCGGCAGCCGGGTTCCACGAATAGATTGAAGGAGGTCAGCCCATTCAAAAGTAAGCAAGTCGGCCTGAAGCAGGCATTTAATTTCGACATCGTAGCCCAGATCTTTTAAGATTTTTTCCTGGACCGCGTGATAAAACCCAAACCGACAGGGTCCGCAATCACTCGCCATAACAATAGTTTTCACGCCCTTATCCAACGCCTCGATAAAATTAGCGATGGTAATTTTAAAGGGCAGGCAAATCCATTCGGGCGAAAATTTCAGGCCGCATTCCAGGCCTCTGGCGTTATTTTTACCGGGGACGTAAGCTTCCGCACCTGCATTTTCAAATAAAGATTTGAAAGCCGGCCAATTGTTACCCATGTGGGGAAATGCCACCAGCCGCTTTCCCTCACTCATCCGGCCTCCTTAATTCCCCGGCTTCTTTTCCGGCGAAGTATCATATCGACAAAAGCTTCAACCCTGGTTATCACCCCGACCTGGCCGGAATGTTCATCCATCACAACGCAGATATAGGGAATATCCCGCGTTTTTGCATCCCGGGTGATAATTTCGTCGATTAAAGAATCGGGCCCGCAGCAAAAACTGCAGAGGAATATCACCCCGTCAACCAAATTGTTTTTAAACAGATAGTCCACTCCGGAAAGTATTTCTTCCTCGTTGCCCCAATAATTTTTCAGGGTTTCGCTTATTTTCGTCTTTTGCCGGAATATCTGGACCGGCAAATTCTCAAGGACAACCGCGTCAACCTTCATGTCCTCCAGTTTTTTTATCAGGCCCATGTTAACAAATGGGTCGTGCACGTTGTAGCCGTGACCAACTACCGCAACCTTGACCGGATTTCCGGTCGGCCTTCTTTCCAAAACCTCCGCCGGGTTCTTCGCCAGCGAATCAAACGCTTCCTGAAAAGTGAAACCCGCTTCCATTATTATCCGAAAACGCTGGTAGGTTTTAACGGATTCTTCAAAAGCAGACTTTATTTGGGAGAAAGACCCGTTCAGTTTTCGCCCGGTTTCCAACATGGAATAAAAAATAGGTTTTTTCCTGAGATCAATTTCCATCTCAATTATTCGGGGAAGATTGTTTATGGTTCCCCTGATTAAATCCGGCAAACCCAAAAATTTAGGGCACATGTAAGTACCAAATGTGGTGGATATATACCTTGGAACAAACAGGTAATCAATCTCTTTCCCTATGAGGTTCACGACGTGGCCGTAATAGACTTTCAACGGAATGCAGATTTCATCAATTGCATACCGGCTTCCCTCTTTCAGGGTACCCGCATTCGTCTTCTCGCTCGCCACCACCCGGTAGTCCAGTTTTTCAAAAAAGGTCTTCCAGAGCGGAAAATATTTGTAATAGAGGAGCCCCCTGGGAATACCGATCGTCCCTTGTTTCTTTTTGATTGATGTATGCACTTTTACCGTTACTAATTACTAAGGCAAGGTAGAAAATGGGTAGGCATCTACGGCCTTGGCAACCACCCGTATTTTGCCCTATCCAGAGCATTGGATAAGGGGACCCGTATTACAAAACACTTAATCTGCTTATTTACAGTATTTCCCCGTAATCAACCTCTATACCGTCTTTCAGTTTGCTGTAAAAAATAAATTTGGCGCATCTTCGGTGCGAACTTGTAGGGGTCGGATTTATCCGACCCGCGGGCTTGATGAATCAAGCCCCTACAAGAAAAACAATGTGCAAATATTTAATGCGTTTCATATATTCAATGATTTAAAAAAGAAATTCCGGGCTTTCAACGTCAAGATAATCTCTGATTTCTTCATTGGTTAATTTTATTTTCATACTTGCGCTCCAAAAGGATACTGACGTTTACGATAGCCATTCTTTTCAGTCGTGTCACCCCTTTCTATTTTAGAACCAAACTTTAACTTACGCGGGTCTATTTTCTTGTCGAACTTTATCGTGTCTTTGAATATGTAAGGCAACTTCTTGATTTCTTCCTTAAAATTCACATTCGGTTTTTCGCCGGGGAAATTCCAGTGTACGGCAAAATACTCGTTCCATTCATTGGTTGTCATTTTTGATTTTTCTTTCGTTTCCTTGCTTACCCACGGCGCTTGTCCCAACTTCTTAAAAATCAGGATGAATTCATAGTCCAATTTTATGATTCCATTTCTGGGATAAGGAAACGAACCCATAACGGACGCGCCGCCGGTGGTGTTACAGGTGGTCACTTTCCGCCAGATTATGGCGCCCATATAATCAAAACCGACTGTCTCGCAAAACTTGATGATTTCGGTTCTGATGGGAATAATTTTGTACCTTCCGTAATACACGGAACGGGCAAATTGGTCTCCGATATTGACACAGAAACGGCAGCCGTTATGTAAAACGCGGAAAGCTTCATTCCAAACCAGATTCAGATTATTGATGTAATATTCGTAACTATCATGGAAACCAATTTGACTGCCGTTTCCGTAGTCCTTTAATTGCCAATAAGGCGGGGAAGTAATGACAAGATGAACGGATTCATCCGGAACTTCTTTCATCCACCTCGCATCTCCGATAATTACTTTTGTGGTTGGTTTTCATTTTACGTAGTGGGCGGTGAGGGATTCGAACCCCCGACCTCTACCGTGTGAAGGTAGCGCTCTAGCCGTCTGAGCCAACCGCCCCGTAAATAATGAATAGTGAATGACAAAAGAAGCGGATTCATCGGGCTGCGCAGACCCTATCCCGGCCCGATTTTTTAGCCTGATATAAAGCCGCATCAGCCTTGCCAATCAATTCTTCCGGCCGGGTTGCGTCATCCGGAAAAGTTGCCAGGCCGATACTTATCGTAAAATCCTTGTTTGGTTGTTTTTCCTCGTTGGGGAACTTAAAATCTTTAATGCTTTCCCCTAGTCTCTGACAAACTTTTAAGCTGTTTTCTTTGGTGGTATTAGGAAAAATAATAGCAAACTCTTCTCCGCCATACCGGGCTACCGTATCGGAACCTTTGGTCCCTTCTTTAAATAAATTGGCTACCTGCCGCAAGGCTTTGTCTCCCGCCAAATGACCGTTGGTATCATTATAGTTTTTGAAATAATCCAGGTCACTCATTGCCAGAGATACCTTCCAATTGTTCTTTTTTGCTTTTTCAATCTCGGTTTCAATTACTTCCTGAAAATGGCGCCGGTTATAAAGGTCGGTCAAGCCATCAGTAAGGGAAAGGAGTTTGGTTTTGTCTAAAAGATCGGCGTTTTCAATAAGCAAACTGATCTGCCGGGAAGCAACGGTTAACAAATCCAGGTCTTTGGAAGAGAAATTCCGGCCGGAACGGCAAAACACACCGAGTAAACCATACACCTCGTTTCTCTTTTTCAGAGGGGCAATCAAAATAGAAACAAATCCTGCTTCCACAAAATTCTTATACCTGGAGAAAGAGGCCAAATTATTTATCAAAACGGAATTACCTCTTAAAACTACCTCATCAATAACCTCCTCGTCCATTTTAAATTCTTCGCCTTCCACAACCCTTAAAGAGGTACTGCTGGATTTACCGCTATAAACCCAGACTAAAACCGTTTCCCCTCTAAACAGTTTTCTCAGGGAAACAGCCACTCTTGATATAACCATTCCCAAGTCCGGCTCCTGGCTGAATACTTCAACGATATTGTCTAAAGCCACAAAAAGCTCTGCTTCCAATTTGTAGTCTCCTATTTTTAACCTCAGGGTTTCCGTTTCCCGATCTAAGGTGATAAATGCATTCCTTGAAGAAATTTCCCCGATAGCCAATAAAACCAAAAGCAATAAGAAAACCACAGTAAGACCCAAAAGAAAATAGACCGGTGGTATCTCTTGATGGTAATATTGGAAGTTAAAGAAGAAGAAAAAGAAGATTAAAGCAGCAAAAACCAGAACCACGTTGTGACAAAGCCTCATAAATACTACCCTTTTCATACAAATACTTCCTTTTTCGGTTCAGGGATTGCGCAGTCCTTGAACCACTGGGATTGCCGCGCCCCCCATAAAAGAGCGATTTCGCTCTCTACGGGGCTCGCAATGACAACCTAAATATTAATAATTATCTCCACTGCCTCTTCGGGTTCTTCAACCAGGGTAACCAGGGACAGGTCTTCCGGGGTAATATAATCCCCGGCAACCACCGTCTTGGAAAGCCAGTCCAGTAAACCTTCCCAATAATCCCGGCCGACCAGCACTAAAGGAACTTTCGGGCTGCGTCCGGTCTGGATAAGGCAAAGCGTTTCCATCAGTTCGTCTATGGTGCCAAAACCCCCGGGAAACAAGACAAAGGCGGAAGCAAACCGGACAAACATATACTTGCGTACCGCGAAATAACGGAAGGAAAGCGAAGTTTTAATATATGGGTTTGGTTTCTGTTCGTGGGGCAGTTCAATATTGAGGCCAACAGAAGCGCCGCCGGCTTCAGAAGCGCCCTTGTTCGCCGCCTCCATAATACCGGGCCCGCCGCCGGTAATAACCGCGTAACCGGCCTTCACCAAAGCGCGCGCCGTCTGCTCTGACTTTTGGTAATACGGGTCGGTGGGCTTAACCCGGGCCGAACCGAAGATGCTAACCGCTTTACCCAGACCGGACAAAGCTTCAAATCCGTCCACAAATTCGGACATTATTCGAAAAACCCGCCAACTATCCTGGGAAAGTGGTGTGTCCATAAATTTATAATATTTCGCAGTTAAACGCAGAGCGACACCGATCCGCATTCAAAAATAGAGCAAGGCGGCAAGGAAACAGCAAGGAGGCATACTGGTAGTACGCCGACGAAGCTGATGACGAAGCCAACGCCGCTATATGAATGAAGGCGGATTGGTGTTATTGTATCATATTTGACCGGAAGAGGGCTATTAGCATAAAATAAGGGGATTATAAAGGTTTTGGCACTAAATTACAGAGATTTTGAGCCAGCAAAGTAAATATTTCTTTCTGCCTGTTATTATACCTGAATTC
>JAHJUB010000138.1 GCA_018829455.1 Candidatus Omnitrophota bacterium | reverse complement strand
TGGAGCAGATCGTGGTAACGATTCGTCTGGAACTGTACAATAAAGGGTTGCCCTGTGGTCCCAAGGCCCTCCGCGAGAGACTTAATGAACACGCAGCGCTTAAGCCCCTGCCTTCCGAGCGAACCATCGCACGTATTTTGGCTCGCAACGGATTGACCTGCGGACGAAGTGGCTGGTATGAAGGCGACCAGTCAGACGATATGCCGCCTTCTTAAGGGGGGGCAGTTTCTAAAAGAGGCTTGGAAGGCCTAAGGCGAAGACTGTGCATAAAAAGAAGGAATTTACGGTGGGCCATTCAATAACCATGCAGGGGGGTGGTACACTTTTGCGCGCCTACGGTGGTACACTTTTACTTGACTACGAACAGAAATTATTATATCAGTGAACTACCCTAACCAATCAAAGATTGGATAGGGCTTCTTGGTTCATTGAGGGGTTTTGATACACCGCCTCTCCCCAAGCGTTGCTTCGGGCAGTTCCTGCCCTATTGAGTATATTTATTGCGGCATTATGGTCTCTATCCAAAACAATATTGCAGAAAGGACATTTATGTATCCTATCGGCAAGAGTTTTAGGGACAGAATTACCACAACGGCTACAATTGACGCTTGTATAATGCGGAGCAACCTTCCCTACCTTACAACCAGCCTCTTCCGCTTTGTATGTGAGGTAATTGAGAAACTGTCCCCAGCCAGCATCACCAATAGACTTGGCAAGATGGTGATTTTTCACCATTCCTTTTATGTTTAAATCTTCAACTGCTATAAAGCCACAAGTATCAACAATCTTGCGGGATATTTTATGATGAAAATTAGAACGCTGATTTCTAATCTTACAGTAAAGTTTAGCAACCTTAATCCTTGCCTTCTTTCTATTTTTAGAACCCTTTTTCTTTTTAGAAAGCTGTCTTTGTTTGCTTACCAATTTCTTTTCGGATTCACGAAGATATTTAGGATTGTCTATAACCTCACCATCAGAAAGAACGGCAAACGACTTGATACCCATATCAATTCCGATGGACTTATCTGGTATAGGCTTTTTAACTGGCTCGTACTCAACAGAAAAGCAAGTATACCATTTGTCAATCTCTCTCTTAATGGCACAAGTCTTAATCTTGCCTTTCATGGGTCTGTGAAGTTTAATTTTGACAGTTCCTATTTTGGAAAGTTTAAAACCATTGTCGGTTATCTCAAAACCACTTTGAGGATAGGTGAAAGAATTATATCTGCCTTGCCCTTTAAAGCGAGGATAGCCGACTTTCTCTCCTGCTTTAACCCTGCGAAAGAAATTTTGAAAAGCTTTATCTACTCTGAAAAGAACATTTTGAAGAACCTGGGAATGAATGTCATTCAAAAACTCTATATTTTTCTTATCGGCTACAAGAATTTTCTGCTGGTTTACTCTGGAAAGACCTTTACCTGTTTGCTCATACCTGTTTTTCCTGTCAAGAAGGCAGGAGTTGTAAAGAATGCGACAAGTATCCAAAATCCAATCAAGTTTTTGGACTTGCTTCTTTGTAGGATACAGCCTGTATTTATAGGTCTTTACCATTTATTTCTTCCTTTCTTTATCCCAATAAGGAGATTTACATTTCGGGCAAATACGGATTTCTTCTTGTTTCGGTATCCATTGATGCCCACAACGCTTGCAGGAAAGTTTAATGATTTTAATTTTCATACTTGACAGTATAACCTAAAGGAAATTATTTGTCAAGTAAAAAAATATAACCAATTCATCTCCAACCTATCAAAAATAGGATTGGGGACTTCTTGGCAAAACAGTTAAAGTATAATAATAAAGAACTGTTATTCGAGTTGTCCGAATTTTTACTAAACTGGCGGAAAGGCACAACGATTCTGTCCGGTTTAAAAGGCAAAGACCAATATACCTCCGTCCGGATAGATTTTGAGACCGGACTGGCTCTCTTCCTGGAATACACAGTTACCACCGCCCTGAACCTGACAACCTTTTACCAGACCAGAGACGAACTCTTCGCCTCCAGACAAAATATTGACAACAGTTTGGAAAAATACCTGAATCGCCTGGATGAAATCGGCCGGCAGGAAATGGAAAACAGCCGGAAGGCCTTAAAAATAGCAGAAAAATATCCGATTCTGGGTTATGCCTATACCTATGGTTCTACTTCTATGTCCGCCCAAATGATCAGAGAAAAGATTGAGCGCCTCCAGCATCTTCTGTCCGTAGAGTTACCTGAGTATAAAAGGGAATATATCTTCCACCTCAGGTTTAAGCATCAGCCTTAGTCACTGTCTAAATCCTTGACTCCAGAATAAAAACCGGGTTATGCTATCCTTCACTTATGAACAATTCCCTCCGGAAATATGCAACCATTTTCTTGTGGGCCGGACTGATTCTGTTTCCGGCGCTGAAAACATCTGCCAGCGAAAAAGAAGAATTGGATGAAATACTCCGGTTTGACTCCGAACAGATACAAGCGATTGAAAAGAATGAGATAACAGACATCCGGACAGCCGTAGCTGATTTAATAAAAAAGTATCGGGTTTTCATCAGGAAGTACCCCAAAAATGCTGACGCCCGAAATTATCTGGGCGGGCTCTATTACGATTTTGGGATGCCGGAAAAAGCGCTCCGGGAATGGCGTGCCGGTTTGAAACTCAATCCGCAGGACCCCTACCTCCACAACAACGTCGCCGAGTATTACGGCCACAATTCCGGGGAACCGGAAAGGGCGATTAAAGAAACAAGGGAAGCCATCAGGCTGAAAACGGACGTGGCTGTCTTCCATTTCAACCTGGCCACTTATTATGATGTCTTCCGATTCGTTGCTCTACCCAATTTTAAATCACTGGAAGGAGTCTTTGAAGAATGCCTGAGGGAATACCGAAAAGCAATTGAACTGGAACCGGCCAACTTTGAATACGCTTCCATTTATGCGCGCACCCTGACTTACGGTCCGAAAATATGGAGAATCGAGGATTCGCATCCCACCTCCGAAAAGATTAAAGCCTGGGAATACTGCCTGTCGCTGGCGATTGACCCTCAGCAAAGGGAGTTTATTGAGAAAGAAATAAAGAAAATAAGGTAGTTGCCAAGCTTGCTTGGCGCGGTTAAAAGAGCCCGGCAAGCCGGGCAACTACAGAACAATACAACAACTAATGATCAAGTCTTTGCCTTTCGGCGTAATATTTGACATGGATGGAGTGCTCCTTGACTCTGAGCCATTCATCTGCAAAGCTGCTATGATGATGTTCGCCGAACGCGGTCTCATCGTGCAACCAGAAGACTTTCTTCCTTTTGTGGGCTCCGGGGAAGACCGTTTCATCGGCGGCGTTGCGGAAAAGTACGCCTTCCCGCTTAAACTTCAGCCGGACAAAAAACGCACCTACGAAATATACCTGAAAATAATCAGGGGACAACTACACCCGCTTGAAGGCACTTTAGCCTTCCTGGAATCCTGCCGCAAATCCGGTAAAAAAATGGCGCTTGCCACCAGCGCCGATTACATCAAAATGGCCGGAAATTTAAAAGAAATTGGTGTGCGCTCTTCTTCGTTTGACGCGGTAATTACCGGAGAAGACGTAATCCATAAAAAGCCAAATCCGGAGATATTCATCCTGGCCGCAAAACAGATGAACCTTAAACCGGACGAATGCCTGGTCGTGGAAGATGCGATTAACGGAGTCCGCGCGGCCAAGGCGAGCAACAGTCGCTGCCTGGCGCTGACAACCAGTTTTACCAAAGAGCAACTTTTTTCGGCCGGCGCTGACTGGTGCGCGGAAAACCTGGCCAAAGCGCCGAAAGAAGCCCTAAAGTGGTAAAAAACGAGATTGCCGCGCACAACTGCGCGCTCGCAATGACAGAGTATTAACAGCTCAGAATGACACGGATTTCAGTAACAGGTTAGCTTCAGAAAGTAGGAAAATCCGCAAACCCTTTACAGGATTGTTTTTAGGTTAAGAATCCCCCGCTTTCACTCATCGTTCAGAATTCAAGAATTTTTTGTCACCGCCCAGGGGGGTACATAGAAATAAT
>JAHJUB010000137.1 GCA_018829455.1 Candidatus Omnitrophota bacterium | reverse complement strand
TTGATTATTAACAAGATTTATATGTCGGAGTAGTACTATATGGAAAATTTTAATGATTTACCTCCGGAGTACCGCCCCTATCCAAAATCATTCCGGCGCAAAGGCGGAAATTCCTTTTTAATCGCCCGGGACAATAAAAGGAAATATCTTGTTGTCAAAGGAAAAACAAGCGATTTTGAGGGAAAAAATCTGGCGGGCGGACTCAAATTGTGCCCCCTGACCTCTCTTAACGCCGGGCTCATCCGCAAGACTTCCCCGGAACTCTCCCCGGTTCCCTGCAATCAAAACATCTCCTTCGGTTTCGGGGACCGGCTGGGCATCGCTACGCCGGCCCACGCAGAGTGCGCCGGCCCTTACCCGGTCTTCCCAATCTTTGCCCAGCAGTCGGTCCGGGAGAACAGCCGCACCAGACGAACAATGCAGGGGGTGGTTGACGATGCCGCCTGGGGTTGCCTGGAATCAGGATATCAAGGTTCCTGGGGAGCGGACGCCGACCACCTCAAGGACCTTATCCACCTGAGGGAAGCAACTGAATCCGGCTATTCCATGTACACCATTGACCTTTCAGACCACATCAAAAACCCGGCCGCAATGTCGCCGGATGAAATAAACAACCTCTATGAAAAAATACCCGGCGCACCAGAGATTGACGAATATTTTCAGGATAAAGAATACCGGATTAAAGATAATGTTTATCGTTTCACCGGGCCGGAGGTCAAAAAAAGTATCGTCACCTTCGTGGAAGGGCTGAATTTTACGGTTGAATGTTACCGCATCCTGAAGGAAACCCTGACGAATTTTGATTTTGAGGTTTCGGTTGACGAAACAAAATTTCCCACCACGCCTTTAGACCACATCTTCGTGGTGGAATATCTGCGAAGGAACGGTGTCCGATTCACCAGCATCGCGCCCCGTTTCCCCGGCGAGTTTGAAAAAGCGATTGATTACATCGGAAATCCGGTTGAATTTGAGGAAAGTTTTCAAAAACACGCGGAAATCTGCCGGTTCTTCGGTAATTACCGTCTGAGCCTTCATTCCGGAAGCGACAAGTTTTCCGTTTACCCTATTATCAAAAGAAATTGCAGCGCCTTCCACGTAAAGACCGCCGGAACCAGCTATCTGCAAGCGGTAAAGACCATCGCCGCAACCGAACCTTCACTCTACCGCCTCATTCACCAATGCGGCCTCCGGAACCTAAAAAAAGACCGGCAGTCCTATTCCGTCAGTCTAAACCCGGCAAAGATACCGTTGATAGAAAAAGTTTCTGATGCCGACTTGACCGGCCTCTTTTCCCGGCCGGACAACCGGCAGTTAATCCACATCACTTACGGCTCGGTTCTAACAGAGTTCCGGAATGAAATATACGGATGCCTCTTCCGGAACGAAGCAGAGCACTACCGCCAGGTCAAGGAACACCTGGGTAAACATTTGGAGTTGCTGTTTGGCCAAATGTAGAGGCGGGGTTACATCCCCCCTGACAAGGGGGGGGCGAGGGGGGGTTACACTATGTCCGCGAAAATTATCCGTAATTTTTCAATGGAACAATACTGGAACAAACTTACCGAAGACTGAACGCCGCTCCTGAAGTTCAAGGGGAAGACCAAAGCCGACTGGACCGCCTGGCGCAAAGACGCCCAGCCCAAGTTCCTGGAACTGCTCGGCCCCTTCCCCAAGAAAGCGCCGCTGCAGGCAGAGGTGGAGTCTTCGGTAGTGGACGGCGATTTAATCCGGGAGCGGGTGGTCTTCAACTCCGAAGCGTTCATGTCCGTGCCCTGCCAGGTTTTAAGGCCAAGAACGATGAAATCGGACCAGAAGAACCCGGCCATCCTCTGCAGCCACGGCCACGGCGCGTTCGGAAAAGACCCGGTAGCCGGTATCCGGGCTGGAAACGATTACATCCAGAACATTCAGGACCACAACTATAACTATGGCGAGCAGATGGCCAAAGCCGGCTTCCTGACCATCTCCCCTGACCTGCGGGTCTTCGGTGAACGGAGGGACGGGATAGACCCGTTCCCCGGTCGGGACGCCTGCAACGTAAACTTTATCAAAGGCGCGCTGCTGGGAATCTACACCCTGACCCTCAACATCTGGGACTTCAAATGCTGCATTGACTATCTGGAGACCAGACCGGAGGTGGACAAGAACCGCATCGGCATGATGGGCCTCTCCCAGGGCGGAACTATGACCACCTTTACCGCGGCGGCCGAGCCCAGGATTAAGGCGGCCGACATCATCGGTTACGTCAATCCCTGGCGGTCATTCGCCATCACGCGGTCAAACTTCTGCGGTTCCCAGATTGTGCCGGGTGTCTTCCGTTATTTTGACACCGACGACATCGCCGGTTTGATCGCGCCCCGGCCCCTCCTTCTGGAAATGGGCATCTACGATAACTGCTTTCCTATTCAGGATTTGCTGAAAGGATACGCAGGGGTGAAGCGGATTTACCAGGCAGCCGGCGTTGCCGACAAGCTCTGGGCCGATATCCACTCCGGGCCCCACGCCTTCGCCGGCAACAGGGCCTTTGAATTCTTCAGAAAATATTTGTAGCGGCAAAGCGGTAGCTTTGCATCTTTCAGGGCAGAGCTTCGCTCTGCAGCTACAGATATTACGCGCTTTAAGGCAACGACGTTTAGCGAATGTTTACAATTTATGCTACTATCTATTTCGGACCTGCAAAAGGATTTCTGGGTGCGGCCGGGTTTAGGTAAACCGCTGACGCGGGTGGAGGTCCTGAAAAAGATCAACCTGACGGTGGCCAAAGGCGAGATAGTCGGAATTCTGGGTGACAGCGGCTCCGGCAAAAGCACGCTTGCCAAAATAGTTCTGCGCCTGCTCCCGCCTTCCTCCGGAAAGATTATGTACGACGGCCGGGATATCTTCGGTTTTTCCAAACAGGAAACATCCCTCTGGCGCAAAAAGGTCCAGATTGTCCTGCAAAATCCGTTTCGCTCCCTGCCTCCCCGCAGACGGGTGGCTGACATTCTGCGGGAAGTCATCCATTACCATCACGTCAAAAACCGGGCTGAAGAAAAGGATTATATCGCCCAATTGTTGCGGCTAGTCGGTCTCTCCGAAGACGACGGCTCCAAGTTCCCCTTTCAATTTTCCGGCGGAGAAAGACAGCGGGTTGCCATCGCCCGCAGTCTGGCGGTTAATCCGGAGTTCCTGATTCTGGACGAACCGACCAGTAACCTTGACCTTTCCATCCAGGCTCAGGTAATCAACGTTCTGACGGAATTACGCCAAAAACTAAACCTGACTTACCTTTTTATCTCGCACGACCGGAACCTGGCCGCCTATTTCTGCGACCGGCTGGTGGAATTGAAAGAAGGCAGTCTTTTTCCATGAAAGAAGTTAAATTGCCTTTTAAAAAAGAAGTTTTGCAGACTCTGCGCGCCGGGGACGAAGTACTCCTTTCCGGCGTGGTCTTTACGGCCCGGGACCAGGTTCATAAAATCCTGTTCCATAAAATCAGAGCGGACCAAAAAAAGAAAACAATCCCGACTTTTCCCTTTCCGGTTTCCGGACAAACTTTCTATTACTCCGGACCCACGCCGCCTCCGCCGGGCCGGGTCATCGGCTCAGCCGGCCCAACTACCAGTTCCCGGCTGGACCGCTACACGCCGCTGCTTCTAAAATACGGCCTGAAGGGAATGCTCGGCAAAGGCGAGCGGAACGCAGAGGTCCGACTGGCCATCAAAAAATACTCTGCCGTTTATTTCGTGACTTACGGCGGGTGCGGCGCGCTCCTGGCCAGCCATATCAAGGAAGCAAAAATCGTCGCCTTTCCGGAATTAGGACCAGAGGCGGTCTGGCGCCTGGTAATCCGGGACTTTCCGGCGGTGGTAGCCATTGACAGTAAAGGGAGGGTTTTTCCGTAAATGGGTCGCCGTGTAGTCGCCCGGCTTGCCGGGCTCTTTTAACAACGCCGAGCAAGCTCGGCAACTACAACAGCCACTATATGGTTCTTAATGATTTAATTACCTCCGGCCGCAAATCGTTTCCGAAAAAACCAGCCCTGGTTTACGAAAACGAAGTCCTCACTTACCAAAAACTGGAATTGGAGATAAACCAGCTGACCGCCGGCCTCTTGGAACTGGACGTTAAATTCGGCGACCGCATCGCCATATTCCTGCACAACCGTCCGGAATTCATCGTTGTCTATTTTGCAATCCTGCGCCTGGGCGCAATCCCGGTGCCGCTTAACTATCTCTGGAAAGAGGAGGAGTTGAGTTTTGTAATATCCGACAGCGGCGCCAAAATTCTCTTTACCGAAACGGAATTTCTGAAACTCAGCCTAAACCTCAGGAACTTTATTCCGAACCTGGGAAAGGTAATTCTCGTCGACCATAATACTACCCCCCCGGAATCAGTCATCGCTTACCGCAGCCTCTTCCGTCCGGAGCAAAAAAAGCCCTTACCGATTACCGCGGGCTCCGACGTGGCGGTCCTCATCTACACTTCCGGCACCACCGGTTTTCC
>JAHJUB010000220.1 GCA_018829455.1 Candidatus Omnitrophota bacterium | reverse complement strand
GGTTGTCATTCTTGATGGTTTCGTAAAAAGTCCGATGAAAAGTCTTTAACTACCGCATAAAGTGTGTAATTTCTATTGACTACCACTATATATTGTGGTAATAACCCAAAATTCTGACTTTTTGCGAAATCATCATTCTTGTGTCTAAAAAACTTACTTAAAACGAATGGTTATGTAGAATTTGACTATGTAACTCAAGAAGCGGAGCAGTGCCGCGTGAAGTGTTTACCCCATTTCGTGTCCCTAAGTTCTCTGGGGTGAGAGAATATTCTTTTTGTTTTTCAATAGCCCCGATGGCCACTTCAAAATACCCCACCTATGGCCGGGTCAAAATACCCCAGCGACAGGTTAAAGTAGTGTACTAATCTTGGGGGTAAAAATCCATACTTTTTCCTTTTTCATCCTGGTTTTTTCTTTTGATTTCCGATAATCGGGATGCCGCCTCTTTGAGGCGATAGCTTTTTCCCTTGAAGTTGAGGAGGTGCCCCCGATGAAGGAGGCGATCGAGGATAGCTGAGGAGGCGGCGTTGTCCCTGAGTAGCTTCCCCCAGTCTTCGATGGGTCTGTTTGATGTAAGGAGCGTACTTTTTCTTGAAGAATAGCGATTCAAGATAATATCCAGCAGATCGTCAGCGGCTTGTTCCGGAACTTTCTTGCGCAGAAATAAATCGTCGATGACCAGGAGATCAGTTTCGGAGAAGAGTTTATTGACCTTTTTTCTCCGTTTAAGTTGAGTGGCTTCGAATAGGTCCTCGAAAAATATATGAGCTTCCCGGTAGAGGACCTTGTATCCTGAGAGGATGGCAGCGTTAGCGACTGTTTTGGCGATATGGCTTTTTCCGGTCCCCGGCGATCCGACCAGTAGGGCGTCATGTCCATCCCGAATAAATTTTCCGCTCACCAGTTCATAGATTGCCTTTTTGGGCAGGTTCGGGTTGAAGCCCCAGTCGAACTCCGTGAGTGTGGGTCGTTCTGTGAGACCGGATGCTTTGAAGCGCGTTTCAGTGAGGCGGGATTTTCGGTAATCCAATTCGTCCTGTACGAGGCAGGCAAAGACCTCTGTGAAAGAAGCGTCCTGATTGGCCTGGATGATCCGGGTATCGAGGGTCGCGATCATGCCATTGAGCCGGAGGGTTTTGAGATGTCTTTCGATTTCAGCAAGTGACATATTCATGGTTTCATCTCCTTTTTTCTTTTTCATCCTATGTCGTTTTGTTCAAAGGATCCCTTGCCTGCGCAGAGCACGGAGTTGCTCCACGGACATATCTGCCGGGTCCTGGATGGATTCTGGAATGGGTTGGGCTCCCTGGCCGTTCAAGGGTACCAACTGATCCCAATCAAACACGGTGACAGAGAGGCCGTGATGGGATAGCTGTTCTCGTACCTGCCGAGCCCCATTTACTCCTGCCTGGTCCCGGTCCAGGAACAACAGGATTTGAGGGAATCGTACCAGGGTTTGGACCCAGACCAACCGCTCGATTTGTTCCCCGGAGATGGCGCTTCCCATCAACGCTACGACATTGCGGCAACCGGCTTCCACGAGCTTTGCCACATCGAAAAAACCTTCCGTTAGGATCAGGCCGAACTTGTTCGCTTGACGCCAAGCCTCTTCATCCAGCAGGATGTGATCCTGGTTGTAGATCTCCCAGCCTTTTTTAAACGGATAACTCCAGTATTTTCCATCGGAATCTTCTTGTTCCCGGCTCAGTGCCCGTCCAACATGGCTGAGAATAACCGGTTGAAGGCCCCTGCCATTTTCTCTTACGCCACGAACCTGGAATACCAACCGGGAGTTAAGGGGGGAGGCTGTCTTTACCCACGACCGTTGAGACAGAAACCCGCACCCCAAATAACGGCAGGTGGCGGCTGATATGCCACGGCGGTCTAATTCTGGATGATCCGGACGGAGATAACGACGCAGATCGATCTCGATAGCGGGGTTGGTGTTCTTCGAGGCACCCGGCCCAGCTTTTGCCGCCTGCTGCCGTCGGCTGAACACAGATTGGGGCTCTGGATGATTTACCGTGGAGATCCCTTCGCTCACCATCCACTGGGCTACATCGAACATGGTCATCTCCAAACCCTGCCGACGTAACATCTCCCGGCAAAATTGCATGATGCCGCCGCCTTTGCCGCTGCTGAAGTCTTTGAAGATATTCTCCGACAAGCTGACGTGCATCGACGCCTTCTCTTCCTGCGTAAAGGGTGATTTGAGCCAGATTTCATCGTCCCGGCGACGTCGCTTGTGATCTACTGCCAGATCAAAGACCTCTATGACCCGCAGCCAACTTGCCTGTTGCCAGACCTGGGGCAGCTGCTCTCTTAAGATTGTTTGCACTCCAGAAGAAATGGTGTTCTCAGGAAGCGGTCCTGCCAGGGGCGATTCTCCGGCGGCATGTTGCTGCCAAAAAGCGGCGTAGTCTTCTCCCGGCCGAATCAACGGATGGTCTTGCGTGAGCCCGGATGGTTCAGCTTTTTTTTCATCGTCTTCCACTACCATGTTCTCCACCATCCGCCGCAGTGCCTTGGAACTCTTCAAGCCGTTTGCCTTCGCCAGTTCGGCCGCTTTCTCCACGTACCGGGCCGGATAGTGGCGGACCAGATTGATCACCCCGTACATCCGACGCTGGCCGCTTCGACCTTCTTCGTTAAACCACGTCTCACACAGTGAGAATGTGTGAGGTCCGATAATCTCGGCCCGGGCCAGCAATCTGTCCGTTTGCCGGGACGGATTGAAAATCCGATCCCGTGGCTCCATGATCAAAGAACCGGGCCTCTTGCTTTTAGGATGGCGGCGGATCACCTCCATCCGCCCTGGATCCAGGATTTCGATCTCCTCGTCATAGATCCTTACGACCACCTTGCTGTACAGCGGAGCGGGACTGGCCGCATAGTAACAATTGCCCACCTGTATCGTACCGTCGTCATAAACCGTTCGGGATTCCTGACGAAAATACACAAACGGCGCCAGGGGCAATGGCGCCAGATAGGGTTTTTCTTCCTGAAACATCTCCTCTACCTGACGTTTGGCCCGACCATGAATCCGCAGCGCCGCCCAACGCTCCTCCCAATGCCTCAGCCAATCATTCTGGGCCTCGATATTGTCGAATCTCCGCCCCTTCAAGGCGGTATTCTGAGTGTACTTGACCCCATTTTCCACAGTCCCCTTTCGATTCGGATCATTCACCCTCGCCGGATCCGCTACAACACCATAATGCAACAACATCTTGGCATACAACACGTTGAGCTCCGGATCATAAATATCCGCCTTGATCACGCCTTCCTTCAGGTTATCGAGGGTTACATATTGCGGGCATCCCCCAAAATATCGGAATGCCTCCTCGTGCAGCCTGCACCACGTTTCCTTGCTCGATTTCCATACCACTTTCCGGAAGGCCCGCCCGGAGTATTTCAACACCATGACAAACAGCCGGGGGCGCCGATATTTCCCACTGTCATGAAGCGTTGGAGCTCCTGTCCCATAGTCTACCTGGCTCTCTTCTCCAGGAAGAAATTCTAGACGGTCATATTGATGGGGGTCCTTTCTCCTAAGCCCCCGCACAAACCGCTTCACGCTATTGTACCGATGAGTGAATCCGAACAGCTCAACCAGATCCTGGTACATGGCCATGGCGTTTCGCCCCAGCCTCAGTTGTTCCTCGATCCACTGCCGATGAGGCTCACACGCGGAACGGGCGTGCTTCGGCAGGTTTTCCTCCAGAGCCGGTGGCCGGGGTGGGGTATTTTGCCCGGGTTGAACCCAAAAGCCGGTGGCCACCCCTTCTCCAGTGGGGTAGTTTGAATGCTCAGGGGCATCGGACAGCGCCTCATGATACAATTGACCGTATCTCCGGATGGTTTTCCGATTTATTCCAGTCTTCCGGTTGATCTCTCGTTGACTGATTCCCTTGTCCAGTAAGGTTTCAACTGTCGTTTTCAAATTCGGCTTCAAAACGTTCATCCTTCCTTACCTCCCATTTATAGATTCTACAAATGGGAGTGTGTACGTTCTGTCGCCGTTTTCAACAATCTCTAATGGAAAATGAGCCTTGCTGGGTGGGGTATTTTGAAGTGGCCATAGGTGGGGTATTTTGGGTGGCCATCAGGGTTATAGATGGCCAATTTGACAAATAGGATACTGTAACACTAGGATTGTTAGTTCTTCTTCACGTTAGTCGCTCTTGTGCCTCTGTAACTAAATTCAATGTTGAAACGGACTGAATCGCCTCGGGACGGAGTAAATTTGCTAGCAACCGGTCTAAAAGGTATAGGGAATCTTAGGTTCCGCAATGTTTCACAGTTTATAATCCCATCAGTTGACGAATAAATCTTGAGAATGCTACCTTCGAACTCTTTTTTTTGTCCGCTTTCATCAAGGATCGGATGCCTGGGTCGAGATCGCAACCTATGCCCCATACCAACCCCCGTTTCCAACTCACTGAAATGCTCTTTGGAATTATCGTAATAACCCAAAACGAAAGCGGTCCTACCGAGCTCATATAATAGCCATGCACTAGATATTGTTGCTGCTCCTTTCCACCTCTGCAACCACCCGTAATACTCTTTCAGATTATTTGGCTCTAGTTCTTTGAGCAACCTGCACTGTAAGCGAAGACAATGTTCATCATTAGGAAAATATTTCAAACCTTCACGGACTCTTTCTAGGGCCGATTTTGAAAGCGCTTTCCTTTCCTCTGCCTCTTTATCATGAGCCCTGGTCCATAGACACTCAGCAATGAGATAATAGCCATGAGCACTATTAAATTCATCTTTCAAGATTATGAGATTTTCCTCAATTCGTTTTTCATCTCCAATTTTGGTCCAGATGACTGTCTGTAGTTCATAAATCGGCTGCAATTCCTCTTCATTTAGGTTGTCCCTTGCAATAGAAAGTATTTCTAATGCTTGTGCGAAACAATTTAGCTGGTTCGTGGCATTTTTAAATTTATTACCGCGAAGATACCACATATAAGCGTGACTATGATAGGCATATGTGTTAGGAAACTCGCCGTATTTGGCATCCTGGAATGAATTTTCGGCCTTCCTAAAACACTCCTCGGCGTTGTTGTTTTTACCTTGACTTAGGAAATCTATACCCATACGTGAATAAAGAGTTCCAAGAGATGTAAGGATATTCTGGTCTGATTCTCCGCGATACGATTCAATATCATCTCTCGGAATCTCTAATGCGCGCTTTAAAAGTTCTTCTGCTTGCTGAAAGCTCCCATTATCTGCTTCCAAAACTCCCCAATGATGAATGAGGGCTCTCACGGGGTTGTTTGCACAAATCACTGTGAATAGATTCTGTTGTTGTTCGTAAGAAAAAATTTGAGGTCTGGCATTCGGACCAATATGCTGAATCATGATTTTCTCACAGATCTGTCTTTCCAGTTTGTTTGATAGAATCGCTTGACTGAAAATCTCAGAGTAAATTTCTTTCATCAGTTCAGGATCATTGAAGAAAATTTCCACGGTCTTTCTTGCGATGATTCTATGATGACTTCGATATAGTATGTTCCCAAGTGGGTCTTCGTCTTCGAAGATTACCTTGGCAGCATCTTTACTTATGACTTCTGAATAAAAGTCCTGGTATGAGCATTTGAGAGCACGTACCAAAAGCTCGATATTTAATGGGAGATCAAATTGATGGAAAAGACACAAATATTGGAAAGCCTTTCTGGTAAGGTCACTCAAACTAGTATATTGCTCCTGAATTATTTCATTCAAGCGCTTTCGTGATGGATGGACAAGAGTGTAGATGGTTGCGAAGTATGAGTTTTCAAATGTCTTCTCAATTATTTCGTTCCAGAATGTTCCTCTTGTTTGTATGTAGCCAAGCTCGAAAAAATGCTCGATAATCTGTTTTTGTTCAGATTGTGTGAGTTGTTCATTTAGTTCGTAAATGTTTTCCGATAATATCTTGAAGGGAAAAGAGTGCCACATTAATTCCCACTCACCAGTTCGTTCAGCGGCAATGATTAATGCAGGCCTGCCCCTTGACGTAAGAAAGTCTTTCAATCGATTCACATGCCGGATAAGGCTCCCTGCATCGTCAAACATTATAACCGGTTTTAGGGGTCTGGCGCCATGAGTTTCAGTGGCTTTCTGATCGAATTTGTGGTTTAGGTCTTCTATAAAGCTGGCCAGTAGCTTGTAATCAAAATTCGTCCTTGTGGGTTTGATAAAAATTACAGGGGCTTGTTCACTTTTGTAAATGTCATAAGCAAGCCTCCTCAACATCATAGTTTTCCCAACACCTGCCATTCCTCGGATCAGAAGTATCTTATTATTTTCCACCCTATGAGTCTTGAGTTCGTCATCAACCCTAAATTTTAGACATGGCAGGTTTGTATTTCCTTCACAGGAATGCTTATATTCTGGAGAATTGTAAACATCACGTTTGAAATCCCACCCCTTGGCGAAGGCACCCCATCTTCTATTAGTTCCCATGAAAAATTGGTCTTTTTCTCCTGCCTCTTCATTGACGTTATCATCGTTTATGATTTCAAAGTATTCAGCATACTGTCGGGCCTCAGCCTCAGTGATTTCTAAGGATACTCCTCTTAGTTTGAAGCGTACCGAACGAGATAAATCAATCCCAGGTTTTGATTGAATGTTATCTTTTAAGGATAGACAGAAGTCCTGAAAATTGCACTGAACTGGTATAATTTTTCTAGTATTGAATTTGTACTGCGTTTTGGTATCCTGGGGTGGCAACGTGGGAAAAATGGCGTAACTCCATGGAACCCTGTCTTTCCCGTAAATTAAAACAAGTTCATCTATTATATCTAACACAATATGATCATCAAAACTGTAACCAATGAAGACGATCGTTCCTGTCTTAATAAAGTCTGAAAGGAGCTCTAAGTATTTTTTTCTTCTGATCAAGGCATGATTATAATCAGCGCGAGATAATACCATGTTTCCCAATTGACCCACCGTGGCTGTAATCGATCCCATTATCTTAAATAGAATCACTTTGCTTCTATCAGAAGGATTTATTTGAAAACTATCTGTATAGATTGCCTGGCATGCCTTTAATCTTTGGGGATGAACTCTGTAAGTTAATTCAATCAGATCGTCGAAGTTGGTAGTAAAAATTGCAGCCCAATCATATTCAGTGAGGATTTTATGGTAACGGGTAGGTTGAAGAGAGCCAATTTTAGCGACTATAAATTCTTCAAGTTCATTGCGGCTATAAGGTGGCGTGTCAATAACATCTTGGCAGGCTTCTATGAAGTCTTCCGAAGTCACATCGATATTTGGAAATTTTTCCTTGATCATTTCTGTAAGTTGTGGCCCCTTTGGTCCTCCCGCCGGAATACTTGCTCCGGCACCGAGGAAAAGAGCCACACTTCCATCTTGGACCTTCGAAAAAATATCCTGTAAGATTTTCTTTACATCTTTGCCAAACATCTCTTCCCCCTCCTTGGTCTGTGGATTTCGAAACCTGTTTTTGGTTATCAAACGTATACCCTTCAATCAGATCAATGTTCCGTAACATAAGGTTGTGACATTACTGCGATATAGTTATGGCGGAAATCGTTGCAGATGTGGATCATGATATCCATCTTCAGGTCTCTCGCTGCAAATCAGTCAGCGATGTTTTTTCCATGATCATAGATTATTAATCAGGCAGAGGGCTTAGTATCTGTCCTTGTGTGTTTTGATTTCCATCTGTAAGCTATCAAAAACACGGTCTAAGGATTACCCAAATAAACCTCAAATATCAAGAAATTACAGGTTTCGTACACAAAGCTTCACTCTTGAAAGCATTCCCTCTGAGCTTAGCTCCATATCCTCAGACCTGGGATATCTTGTATGTCAGTTTTCTTAATAATTCATGTATGTTAATAGTATCTCAATAAAATCAATGTGCCTCCAACCTGGCATACAGTTACATGCAATCAGGGGCAGGCGCCGATCTGTTGGAAAGATCTGTGCAAAATGAGGGCCTGAAATAGTTGGTTTCTATTCTGTTTATTAGCTACGATCAATCCTGTACACTTATTCACCCCATGCTTTTCTTAGCTCTTCATCAGTGTTGAAGACATAATCTTGGGCATGCGTTGCCTTACCAAACTTGAGAGTGATAACAGTTACACCGGTGAATTGAAATTGATTACCGTCTTTGTTTGTAAGCTCTTCATCCCAATTTACCGCAACAACGTTCGTACCTACAAAATCAAATATATTTTTTACGCATACGCTCTTGGGGATAATTTTAGCACTTGTAAACTGATCCAAGTACTTCTGGAACCATTCTTCTATTGCTTTCTTACCCTTGAACTCTCCACTGGCAGATATACCGCCCGGATAGACCCAAGTTGATTCATTGTGCCAGTTTGCGAGAAAGCTTTTTATGTCTCTGCTGTTTAGCAAGTCATATGAAGAAGTGACTTTGCTTTTTGCAATCAATGCTCCAATCATGTTTTTCCTCCTTTTCTGTGAAGATGAGTTGGGATGGGTCAAGAGATGAGTTTACCACATCTCACTGTTTTTTATATAATGACCGAAAACCAAATATCAGTCTCCGACAGATTTATTGCGAGTAACTCATGGAAATCGGGTTTGTCAAAATCTGTGATTTCTTGCCAGTATCCCAAACCAGACAATATTTCAGATATCAGACTCCTAACAGAACACCAGCGTTCTGTTAGGAGCAGAGCTTGAAGTATTTGAGGTGATTCTCCCGACTGCGAAGACTACCTCATTCATGCATTGTCAAATGCATGACTTTCGGCCATTGGCAATTTATGTTGATTTAATTTAAGACAATGATGTTTTCAAGCAAAATGTTATCCATTTCTTTTGATAACTCATTGATATTGTTGATTCAGTATCTAAATTATTGAGATTTTTCCTACCCTGTCCGAAATAAAGTCAATTATTTTTTGGGATAGCCGAAAGTCATGAAATGCATTCTTATTATTTATTTGGATAAGGCGCCTAACATCTCCTCTACTTGACTGACCGACATAACAGGATGTGTCTCGAAGTGGACAATAGGGGAGTACTGTTGCACCATGACAGAAATTTCTGTCTCGGTTCCCTCAACAACACAGTACCCTCTGCCTTCACCAACAAATGCTCCCCAATCCTTTGATATGCCTTTCTCCATGTCTTTTTTGACCATACCTATCAGACCAGCCCATCCGGCTCCTCGTTCCTTGGGGTCTACGGGAACTCTGGCTGGATCTAATTGCCACATTAATAGATATCTTCCCATTGCTTTTCCTCCTTACTAATAGCGTGGTGGGTGTTCTCATTTTGTAGTAGCAGGCAAGTACATGAACACGGCTTGTTTATGCTCCTAACAGGACTACTACCTGCGCCCCGTTAGGAGCAAGGTTGGCACATTTTGAGGGGTTTCTCCATTGAATCTTTACCTTATTATTAGGTTAAAGTTTAAGGGAAACCAGAATCATTTTCAGCGGGAAAAGGAAATAGAAGTTGAGTAATAACTCGGCGGACAAGAAAAATACGGTGGAAATAGTTAACAGTGAGAGACCAATACAGTTGTTAGATTGAAT
>JAHJUB010000219.1 GCA_018829455.1 Candidatus Omnitrophota bacterium | reverse complement strand
TCCAATACTTTGAAACACTCCAGTCAGAGGGAGCACGAATCAGTCTTTTCAGACCTTCGGAGCGTATAAGAGGAGCGGCCGTTTTTTACCTGAAAAGGACTATCTCCATAATAAAGGAAGAGGAAAGGCTGAAAGATTTTCTACGTTCGGGAAAGATGGCTGTCGCGATCTCAAGGAAAGCTAAAGTAAAGCATCTGGACAATCTTGTTATCATGAAAACCTTCCCTATCGGTTCCAGAACATTTGTCTTTGTTAAGGATAACCCTCTTGATTAAAGAACATCGCATAAAAATAGGGTTGAGGATAGATGTTGATACATTCAGGGGGACAAGGCTCGGCGTGCCGAATCTGTGTGAGGTTCTTGCCAAGCACGCCATGAAGGCTTCGTTCTTTTTTTCCGTTGGCCCCGATAACATGGGCCGGCACCTCTGGCGGCTGCTTCGCCCTGGCTTTTTCAGGAAGATGCTAAGGACAAGGGCCTCAAGCCTGTACGGATGGGATATCCTCCTCAAGGGCACATTTTGGCCAGGCCCCATTATCGGAAAAAAGCTGGCCGATGTAATACATTCTGCGTCTTATTCCGGTCATGAAGTCGGGCTCCATGCCTGGGATCATCATGCGTGGCAGGAAGACATTGATACGATGGGAAGTAGAGATATACACCGCTCCCTGAAAAAGGGAATAGACCTTCTTACGAGGATTCTCGGCCGACCACCTGTGTGTTCAGCAGTTCCGGCCTGGAAATGCAACGATCTTGTGCTCTTAGAAAAAGACAAATTTTCTTTCAATTATAACAGTGATTGCAGGGGAGAGAACATATTCTTTCCACTCGTCCAAGGGGAGCATCTATCCCAACCCCAGATTCCAGTTACACTACCAACCTATGACGAAGTGATCGGGCGTAACGGGGTGTCAAACAGCAATTACAATGACTACATGCTCTCCCTTATTAAGCGTGAAGCACTCAATGTTCTGGCCATTCACGCTGAGGTTGAAGGCATTGCCTGTCTTGAGATGTTCGAGCGTTTTGTGGGGATGGCGCAATCGAGCGGGACATCATTCATCCCCTTAGGGACTTTCCTACAGGGCTCCCTGATCGCAAGACGCACCGGCATAGTAGCAAAGGAAATTGCGGGACGTGATGGATGGGTCTCATGCCAGGCACCAGCGGAAGGTCATGGATAAGAACATTGAATTACGTCCGCCCCATGACAGTAATTTCAAAATAATGACGCCAATTGCGGGCACGGTAAAATATCCCATTAAATATTGCTGCCTGTTGCTGTGCATCCTTCTTCTTTCAAGTTTTGAGTTGTGGGGGCATTTCTATCCCTCATCTGCTCATAACTGGAATATTGCTAAGGTACATGAAATAAGTGTTGGTGATCCGAGCAATTTTTCCTTTGCAGTCTTTGGGGATAACAAGGGAACCAAATTCGCCAAGTAAAAAGCTAAACAAAACCAACAAAATGAGGACTATTAGATGATATTCCATATTCCAATTAAAAGAGGCCTAATAAAAACCTTCTTACTTATCATTTTCATTTTATTTCTCCCCATTTCATCATTAGCCAGTCAATTCGAGGTCATGAAAGTCTATGATGGCGACACCATAAGAGTAAAGGGGTATGGAACTGAAATAGAAGTAAGATTAGCTGGCATAGATGCCCCCGAAACCTCCAAGAATAAAATAGGATTTGGACAGCGGTATAGTCAGAAGGCCAGCGAGTATTTGTCGGGCCTGGTATTAAATAAGGCTATAGAAATTAAGGGCCACGGTTACCTAAACATTGACCTCATGTTGGGAACGGTTTTCTTGGATGGTAAAAATATCAATCTTGAAATGGTGCGGGCTGGATTGGCTGAAGTCTACCGTGGGGAACCCCCAAAAGACCTCAACCTTGATCCCTTCTTCAAAGCTGAAATACAATCAAGGGCAGAAAAAAAAGGGATATGGATTCAGGGGGATGGATACGTAAGTCCAAGAACGTGGCGCAAATGGCAGAGAGTAAAATCAGCCTGTGCAATCATTCTGTTTGGCATTTGTGAACAGGGAGAAAAATAACAAATGCTCTCATCAAAAGCTTGAGAGGGGACAAAAAAATGAGTGATTTTATTCCCATGAGCAAACCATTCCTTGGTAAAGCGGAGATCGACGCCGTTGTACAAGTCCTGAAGTCAGGGTGGATCACTACCGGGCCGAAATGCAAAGAATTTGAGGAAGAATTTGCAAGATTCATTGGCGCAAGCCATGCGCTGTCTCTCAGCTCGGGAACTGGTGGCATGCACATTGTCTTAAAGGCTATGGGAATTGGGGAGGGCGATGAGGTCATTACACCTTCCATGACCTTTGCATCTACTGTGAACCAGATTGTGCTGGCAGATGCAAGGCCAGTGTTTGCCGATATCGACTATGATACCCTCCTCATAAGACCGGAAGAGATAAAAAAACGCCTCTCCAAGCGTACAAAAGCCATTATCCCGGTTCACTTTGCAGGGGCCCCGGTAGATATGGATGCCATTGAGGATATTGCAGGCGATATACCCATCATTGAGGACGCCGCCCATGCCATCGATACCTATTACAAAGGAAGGCATATTGGGAGAAAAAATCTAAGCATATTCTCATTTCATCCTATTAAGAATATCACAACCTGTGAAGGTGGCATGGTGACAGGCAATGATGAAACATTGATGCACCGCCTTCGATTGCTCAGGTTCCATGGGATAGAACGCGATTCGTGGAAACGCTACGGGAAGGGATCTGATCCGGACTATGATATTGTAGAACCAGGATTCAAGTATAACATGACCGATATCCAGGCAGCGCTTGGCCTCGCTCAGATGAAGCAAATAGAGGAGATTACAGAAAGACGAAATAGGATAGCCAGGCATTACCTGGAAGAGCTTTCGGATTTGGATGGTCTTGATCTGCCAGGCATCCCGTGCTACGAGCACGGACATGCCTGGCATCTTTTTGTTGTGAAGATATTGGCGATGGACAGGGCGGACTTCATACAGGCCCTTGCAGAGAAAAACATCGGATATGGCCTTCACTTTCCAGCATGTCATACCCTGAGCTATGTAATAAAGCGCTTTGGTAAAACTGCATTGTCTGTTACTGAAGACATTGCCAAAAAGATAATAAGCCTGCCCATCTACCCGGGTATGGATGCTGCTCAGGTAGACAGGGTTATAGACGTGGTGAGGGAAATCATCAAATGAGAAAAGGCGTTACCCTCACTATCGTGCTAAGTGTCATTGCATTCACCTCAATAGGCATGTGGGGTGACATATTAAAGGCAGGACCTGCTTTGAGGGGCTTTTCCTGGTATTTGATACCATTAATCGCCTTCTTTGGGTTTTGCAATGATCTTGTGAAGTTCTTTAGGTGGCATGTGTACCTCCAGAAAATGGGGATTCGAATACAGGCAAAGAAAAGTCTTGATATCTTCCTTGCGGGCCTTTCCATGAGCGCGACGCCGGGAAAGGCAGGCCTACTCATAAAAAGCCAGATGCTAAAAGGGGTCTCAGGCCACTCCATGATCTCCACATCGCCGATTATTGCGGCGGAGCTGTATATGGACCTGATTGGATTAAGCCTCATATCTCTCCTTGGCATAGGACTTTTGGGAAATGAGATCTGGGTTGCCCTTCTTCTTTGCATGCTTCCGCTTTTGGGTCTTGTGCCCGGTATTCCGGGATTTGCAATAGGGCTACTTGAAAAAATACCCATTTTGTCGGGTAGAGCACTTGAGATGAGAAAGGCACTGGACAGCATGTTTGGTTTCTTTGGCGTAAAGGTACTCATTGTGTCTCTAAGTATTACCCTGATTGCATGGACAAGCGAGGGCATTGCCTTGAGCCTCATCCTCAAGGGGCTTGGTTTTGATGTAGGGATAGTGATGGCTACGATTTTATTCGGTTTTTCCACCCTTATCGGCGTGCTCTCAATGCTCCCGGGAGGTCTTTTGGTAACAGATGCCAGCCTGATGGGCCTCTTGGTTCACGCCGGCATTCCCAATACACCTGCTGCCGTTGCTTCAATTATGGCCAGAGTCTTCACCTTGTGGCTTGCCGTAATTATCGGCAGTATTTTTCTTGTTATTCATAGGAATGATGTGAGTAAAGATTTGCAGGGGGAACAGCATATTGGAAAATGAAAAGATATCCGTCATCATACCTGTCTACAACGAAGAAAAAAACCTTGAAAGACTATTCGAACGAATTGTGCCCGTAATGGATGGACTTGAAAGGGATTATGAAATTGTACTTGTGGATGACGGGAGTACCGATCGATCCCTTGAAATCCTCCTTATGCATACTGAAAAACGCATCAAGGTTATTGAGTTGACAAAAAACTATGGTCAACATGCAGCGGTATTCGCCGGTTTTGAGAACAGCAAAGGCGATATCATCATCACTATGGATGCAGACCTCCAGAATCCACCCGAGGAGATTCCCCGCCTCATCGAGGTTATGGATGAAGGTAATTATGAGGTAGTGGGAACGGTAAGAAAAGCAAGAAAAGACCCCATATTCAGAAAGATTCCGAGCAAAATTGTGAATGCCGCAACCAGGCGTATCACAGGTGTTCATCTCAATGACTGGGGATGCATGCTCAGGGCCTACAGAAGACAAGTAGTCGAACACATGGTCCAAACCCGAGAACACTCGACATTCATCCCCGCCCTGGCTACTGCCTTTACCAAGGACATCACCGAAATAGAGGTAGCTCATGAAGAACGTTTTGCGGGTGAGACTAAATACTCCCTGACAAAACTCATATCCCTCCATTTTGATCTGGTAACGTCTTTTTCAGACTTCCCCCTGAAGTTCATGCTTTACATGGGCTTTTGCCTGGCCTTCCTGGGCATCGCATTTGGCATAACCTTGACAGTCGCAAGGCTGTCCTTCGGGGCTGCATGGGCCGCCGAGGGTGTGTTTACCCTGTTTGCTGCGCTCTTCTTTTTTATAGGCGCGCAATTTCTGGCTTTAGGTGTAATGGGGGAGTATGTTGGAAGGATATACAGGGAGGTCAGGAAGAGGCCACCATATACAATACGGAGGACTTACTAGAATAGGTCCGGCTGCAGTTTAGCTATCATTTGATAATACGGTTTGTCCCCAAGAAGATCCTTGGGCTTTTTGTAGTATTATAACGACTGGTCCAAAAGTTTGTTGTCAATCGCCATGGTCTCAATCTCCCCCTTAAATTAAAATTCCATTGCATTTGACCATGGCCATTTAAATAAACTATTTTACACTGTCCGAGAAAATGGAATATTTTTATTTTCTGTTTTTCGCTAAAGTATTTTATTATTTTATTGCCGATTCAAAAGCCCCTAAGTCTGGTTTTGAACCAATATACGAACTTGCCGGAATTCTTATGACTCCATCCTTAAACTGAAAAATGCTAGTACCTAAATCTATACAGGGGCTGGTGTCCTTTAACTTAAATTCAGAGGTTAATAGAGGGTTTTTAAAAAATGTATGCTCCTTATCAATGTTGGAGTTTTCAAAATTAGAACCATTCAACCAGAAATTATTATATGAAGCAACGGAACTTCCAGAAATATTCTTCATGGCGACTTTTTTTGTACCAACAAAAATGTTGTTCAAAACCACCATATTTTTGCCACCCAACAAACCATAATTATTATCAACAAAGGTGTTGTTAATAACGTACACTCTTTCGGGCAACATGAAGGCCTCATAATTCTCTATGGTATTTGTATTTCCCATGCATCCTATTGCAGCCATAGCGTTATTGTAAAATAGGTTCCGCTCTATCTTAAAAATTCGTCTTGAATCTGTTGAATAATCAATAAACTGGATACCGTCCTCTCCATTTCTAGATATAATATTATTGCGTATAACAATATTAAGCTTTGGCTTCTTGGGAATTTCGTATGGATGGAGTCTGATTTCTATTCCATCATCCTGGTTGTCTTGAATAATATTATTTTCAATTATAACATCTACAGAATGGTCCAAATCAATTCCATCATCTCTGTTTTCTTTGAAGATATTTGAACTACAAATTCCTCCACTTTTATCTTCATAATCAACCCCATCTTTACAATTAATAAAAATATTATTCAAGATTTCCACTTTACCCTTACAACTTATCCCATCATTCCCATTTTTAACAGTAAATCCAACTATTTTGGAATATGGGCTGCAGTCTGATGGTACCTCTATAACGTATTTTCTTCCAAATCTAAGCCATTTAGATCTAACCCATTTAGCCTCAAGAACCGTCTGCTCAATGTATTTTTTGTCTCCTGTTATAAGGAACAAAGATCCTAACTGAATAGTCTTTTTCTCTCCTTTAAATTTAAGTTTAACCTTATAAGTCCCCGGAGCAACCAATATAACATCTCCATCTTTTGCAACATCTATTGCTTTTTGAATAGAAGGTATATCCTCAGGAACTTTGATCGTGGAGCCTAAAACGTTATTATGTACAAAAAAAATAAAAATTATAAACAATGGACATAAGTTAAAAACTTTTAATTTTCGAAACATCTTTATGCCCCCACAAATATTTACAATTAAAAAGTCAACCACATAACCACAACGTTTTCAAACTAGGGAGCCCCCCTTATAGCTCAGGGCCGCTCGTAATCCGCCACCAGGCAATACCGTGAATGGTATCGTGCAACCTCTTTAGCTCTGCCAAATTAGGGGGGGTATGCGGCAATTCCCTGTCGGGAAGAGGATATAGTTTCGGTGCCTTATGCAGATCCAAGATAAAATCTGGACCTATCACCAGGTTTCGAGCAATTCCCACAAACCGCTGTTCCGGATCAAGTAGATCTTTTCCCAGAGCGTGATAACGAAAACCCTCCGGTGCAGTAAGTTCGATGAGGGTTGGTCCGATATCTAGGTGGCTTCCCGCGACCCCTTTAGGCAAGGAAATGCCGTCGAGGACATCCTTCCCATAAAAGACAAGCGGGACAGCAAATTTCTCAAAAAGACCCGGTCTTTTGCTTATCCTTCTCCGGCCTGCATGATCGGCGGTGACAACAACAAGGGGGAATTTTAGTTTAGCTTCGGTTTTTTTTGCAAAGTCGCCAATGCAGCGGTCAGCATACCAAAAATGCCCAAGCACATTGAAGTTGACATTGCTAATGCAAAAGGGCTTAAGACCATCCGGAATTTCATTTAACTGAAAGCCCTTACTACGCACGTCAATATCAAATGGAGGGTGAAAACTCGTGGTTAGGACCAGATTAAAACTCGGTTGTTCATCTTCTACAGTGTTTAGAATAAATTCGAATAAATTCTCGTCATCCACCCCCCATTCGTTCGATGATGCCCAGTTTCCCATGTGCGCACCGCCATATACATCTGCAAAACCTTGCGCCCGGCAAAAATCCCCAATCCTCTGCCAACTCAAAAGACCGCCATAAAAAAGTCTCGTTTTATAACCAAGTTGCTTGAATATCGCTGCAATACTAGACGGGTAGGCTGTCATTGAAGTTTTCTGATAATTCGTCATCACACCAGCATTGGGAAGCCCCGTAACAAGCACAGCTAATGATGACATCGTACCTCTTGCAGAAGGTAAAAAACTCTCAACGTAGAGCCCATTCTTCGCAAGCTTTTTTACGCTCTCTGCCAACCCCAACGATTCGTATTTCTTCCACAGTGGCCATGCACTATAACCTTCACCAACGATGAGGAAAATGTGACGCGGGGGTTTGTGCTTCGGTCCTTTTGCATAGCGAATCATGTAGCGATCAAGATTATCATAAGTTTCGTTTATGGAAGACACATATTGTGCTGCTTTGGTCACGTCTTCATCCGGCAGAAAGACCTTCAGCCCTTGAGATCTCAAGATTTTAAGTTGCTGCTCTATGGCATGAATCAACACTGTGTATGGGTTTAGCACCGTCTTGTTCAGGAATTCATCGCCTGTTACTGCTGCATCTTTCAGTTGCACGGGACGGCTCCCAAATGAACCTCGAATTCCAACAGCAAAGAAGGACAAAATTATTAGCAGAGAAAAAATCCTATAGGGAAGTGTAGGCATATACTTAGCTATAGATTCACACGATAAAAACGGCTTCTTAGTAAGATGTCTCATGATGCCTAAACACAAAAGGGTGACAAGACTGATACCAATGAAGTTTGGAATTATATTATATTCTTTCCATATGGTCAGTATGGTGGCACGAAAATCGTCATAAATAAGACCAAATAGAAAATGGTTGAATTGGTCATCAAATTCTTTGAAATAGCCTAGGGTAACGAAGCACAAGAAAGTTGAAAGAAATATGAACACTGCACCAAACACATTTCTTATCCGATTCCCAGTAGCTTCCCAATTAGCGAAAAGGCAGGCAATACTGAAAACGAAAGGAATGAGTATGTAATAGGTTGCGATGACACTGTCATAGCGCATGCCATTCAAGATGGCAGCAAGAATATCCATGGACGTACTCGCATCATTAATTTGATACCTGAAGAGGAAAATAAACGCTAATCTGAAAAGTAGAAAGTAGACAATAAAAAAGAGCCACAGACTGAAGTCTTTTTGCCATTGAGCAAGAAACCGGTTCCAACCTTTCATTCTTTTCTCTTTCCAGTTTTCGTTAGGCATTTCAGTTTATTTGTTAGTCTATCTCAGCCCCGAGACCTGGTGACTTTTTCTGTACATAAGACCAGCAGAGGCAAACCTTTCCGACTTTCTTATCCTGTGGAGAATATAAAATATAGAAAAGGAATTCAACCCAAATCCACCCAGGAGTTTCCCCAAAACATCAGGTTATAATTGTTTCAAATTAAACCACGGGCTATGCTCGTGCGACCCCCAAAGGTTTGACCGTTCCGACGAGAGAAAGATGCGATAAATAGGTTCTTCCCCTGGGAAAGTCCCCAAAAGGGACAGGAGGAAGAACCTATGAAAGATTGAAAATCATTATCACATGTACGATGGGAGTAAATATCATATTGTTTTTGTATCCAAGTATCGGTATAAGAGGATATATGGAAAAATAAGGGAAAAGATCGGCGACATAATAAGAGACCTATGCAAGCAAAAAGGGATTGAATTGCTTGAGGGGCATGCGATGCCAGATCATATCCACTTATGCCTAAGTATTCCGCCGAAGTTTAGTGTTTCAAATACAGTTGGATTCGTCAAAGGCAAAAGTGCTATCAGAATACACCGCCAAATATTAGGAACCAAAAGAATGACAGGTTTAAGTTTTTGGGCAACGGGATATTGTGTAAGCACAGTTGGTCTGGACGAAGAAATGATCAGGAAATATATTCGTGACCAAAACGATCCAGATAGTTAATATAATGCTCTAAATACAAACAATAATCAGCCCCTTTAGGCGCTTTCCTAGGACAATGCCCTTTTCGAGAGGGCTTCATCAAACCACGTCCTACGGGCACACAAATCTTTCCAGTTCATGCTTCCAGGAAAATTCCACTTTTAGCATCCGCTACACATTAATTTTTTCACTCTTTAGAGCGTAGGCGATAATAATACCGCAGATAAAAGCTGCTGCCAGGTTTGTTGTCAGGGATATACACAGCATGACAAGGGCCACAAAGAGGTCTTTCCTTTCTGTAAGATCCCGAATCATGAGAGCCAGTTGGGCTCCCGCAAAGACCAAAAGAACGCCCAGTATGGATAGGGGAAGAAGGTCGAGTATGAGAAGGGCGCTCTGGCCAAAAACAAGTCCCAATAAGCGATTATATGAATCAAGCCCGTTGTGCCAAGAAAGAGGGTGCAGAGCCCCATCCACAGGCTGGCTGAGATAATTTGAATTGGAGTGAGGCCCACTGCAATGGCATAGGCTCCGATTACCTTCATAGGTTGGACAGGAACAGGAACCTTAAAATAGAGACCGGCTATGATATAGAATAAACCCACGGTTACCATAACATTGGTTGCATTTAGGCCATTCAATACAATCATGCCAATAGCAATCGGGAGCAGCGCCCCTAAGTCACCCAGCGACCCGGAGAATTCAATACGGTTGAAAATAAATGTTGGAAAGGTTTTCTTTGGTTCTTTGTTCTTATTTTCCATTTGTATGTCAGACATCAAAGACACCCTCGTCTTTTAAATTTTTTCAAAACGAATCACCTACGCGAGAACCCGGGGTCTGCTTCATTCCCCTTGTTATTTTGTGCTTGAGGCCCTAACAACCAGCACGATGGTCATAACAATCAACATAAGCCAAATACATATGATAACAACTGCTGCTACCCGGTTGATTGGCTTTTTTTTACCCATCACTTCTTTAGAGCGGATCCTGCAGTCCTCCATGACTTTCTCGGGGATCATCTTCATCGCAACAGCAACCCCAAGAGGTATCAAGACAAGATCATCGAGATACCCCAAGACAGGAATAAAATCAGGTATCAGATCTATCGGGCTGAATGCATATCCAACCACGAGAGCGACAAATGCCTTGGCATACCAAGGGACTCTGGGGTCCCTATAAGCGAGATATAGCGCGTAGATCTCGATCTTAAGGCGTCTGGACTTTTACTTCCATCTCTCAATAGTCCGAAGTTGGCTCAATATGATCACCTTCAATCCAGAAGTTTAAAACAAAACCAGTTATTCAGGTTGCCTAAAACGGTGCTATACAGTCACTCGGGCCCTTTCTGTTCAGAGACAGGATCCACATGCACAATGACCCGGTCAAGATCCTTGATTTCTTCTGCCAAACAACTCTCCACCGCCTTTGCTATCCTGTGCCCCTCAGCGACGGTCAGTTGGCCATCCACTACAATGTGAGTTTCCATTTGGTAAAGCCCCCCTGAGGTTCGGACCCTAAGATCATGCATATCCAGTACCCCTTCCACGTTCCTGGTGCATTGGCTGATCTTGTCCAGTATTTCAGGTGGAGGGGCGGTGTCGGTAAATTCACGCAGACTGTTCTTGAGGATCTCCAGACCGACTTTGACTATAAAGAAGGATACTAAAAGGGCGGCGAAAGAGTCCAGTATATGCCAGGAAGGGTTGATGAGCGTTCCCGTCACACCCAGCAAGACAGCCACAGAGGAAAGCGCATCCGAGCGGTGATGCCATGCATTGGCTATAATCAGCTGGCTTTTGATGCGCCGCCTACGCGTACCGTGTAATGATAGAGTGCCTCTTTTAAAGCGATAGAAACGCCGGCCCCTATCAGGGCCAGACCTGTGGGGTGGTGTTCAGTATGATGATAGATATTCAAAGCTGCATCAATCCCCAGGTACAAGGCCGTGGCAATCAAAGCCAATCCTGAGACCGAGCAGTACTATGGCGTCGGTGAAGAGATCGGAAACTGAGTGGACCGCATCTGCTATAAGGGCCTGGCTATGTCCAAGT
>JAHJUB010000136.1 GCA_018829455.1 Candidatus Omnitrophota bacterium | reverse complement strand
GGTATCGATTAAACGTTTTTTTCTCATAAAGTTTTTATACCATTTTCAAAGAACAAATGCAAATACAGTTTTATCTTGATAGTTCAAGCGTTTTTAAAGAAATTGGCTCTCTTTTTACCCACTTGATAGGGAGATGAGCCATAATAATTTGTTATCACCGTATTTCACAAAACGGTTTGGCGGTGGTCTTTTCAATCTCGCCAATCCGGCAATAATTCTCCTTCTTTCCCGTGAGAAACCGGCCAATTTTTTCCGCTTCAGATGGTTCGGCGACGATAATCATCCCGATGCCCAGGTTGAAGGTGCGCGCCATTTCATCCCCGAGGAGTTTGCTCCTCTCTTGAATCATAGAGAATACATCCGGCATTTGCCAGGCGGAACGGTTGAGTACGGCTTTTGTCCCTTTGGGCAAGACCCGCGGGATATTCTCCAGGAGTCCGCCGCCGGTAATATGTGCCAGGCCCTTGACTTCAAACTTTTGGATAATCTCCAGGATTAACCTGACGTAGATACGGGTAGGCGTCAATAGAAGCAGGCCCAGGCTTCCCTTCTTCTCTATCTCTGCTTTAGGGAACAGTTTCCTGACCAGGGAGAACCCGTTGCTGTGCAGTCCGCTGCTGGGCAGGCCCAGGATGGCATCCCCGGCTTTGATTTTGGAACCGTCAATCATCCTGGTCTTTTCCACCACACCCACCGCAAACCCGGCCAAGTCAAAACCGTTTTTGCCGTAAACATCAGCCATCTGGGCTGTTTCTCCGCCCAAGAGGGCGCAGCCGGCCTGCCGGCATCCCTCAGCAATTCCTTTCATAATTTCCAAGTCCCGGAGTTTTTTTATTCGGCCAAGGGCAAGGTAATCAAGGAAGAAGATGGGTTGGGCGCCGCAGGTCAAAATATCATTAACCGACATCGCCACCAGGTCAATGCCGATGGTGTCATATTTAGACATGGTTTCGGCCAGCAGTATCTTGGTGCCGACTCCGTCGGTGCCGGAGACCAGGACCGGTTCCTGATATTGAAAAATGGGCAGGGCGAACGAGCCGGAAAAGAGGCCGATTTCACCCAACACCCCGGGTATCAAGGTTGTTTTTGCCAGCTGTTTTATGCCGGAGACCAGGTCTTTGGCCGCGTCTATGTCGACGCCGGATTCTTTGTATTTTGATTGCATAAAAATTTCCTTTGTAGGGGCTTGATTCATCAAGCCCGCGGGAGGGGACAGAGCCCCTCCCCTTACAGTAGGACAGGCGTCTCGCCTGTCAAAGGTTTCGGGTCGGATAAATCCGACCCCTACAAGTCCGCACCGAAGGTGCGCTAACGTATCATTTTAGGCCGAATCCGTGGAGATTATTAAGACTTATTTTCAGACTTTCCAGCGGGTCGCGCTGGCAGATATCCTGTTCCACCGCGTACAGTTTCACACCGGCTTTTTTACAGGCGGCTATAATTGATTTCCAGTCCAGGTTTCCTTCGCCCACCTCCAGGTAAAGTTGTTTGTTGTCTTTTATTCCCAAATCTTTAAGGTGTGCGATGGGAAATCGTCCGGAATACTTAAGACACCAGGTTGCCGGGTCTCCGCCGCCGTAAGCTATCCAATAGGTATCCAATTCCGCTTTCAGGTACCTGGGGTCGCTCTCCGAATAAAGGATTTCCAGGCCGGTCTTCTTGTCGTACTTTTCAAATTCAAACGCATGGTTGTGGTAACAGAGGGTAATCTTGTGCTTAGCCAGGATTTTTCCGGTTTTTGACAATTCCCTGGCCAGTCTTCGGTATCCGGCCAGATTATGGTACTCATCCGGTATCCACGGACAGACGGCGTACTCCGCGCCCAGGATTTTATGTTCTTCAATTACCAGGTCGGTTTCGTTCATCAGTCTTTCCAGTGACGTGTGCGTGGAATTTCCGACGAGGCCCTCGCCGTCCAGAATTTTCTTAAGTTCTTTTGTCTCAATCTTGCCCAGACCGGACAACTGGACTATCCGGTACCCGATTTTCCTGACTTTCGCCAGAGTTTTGGCGATATCCTTCGGCGTCTGCAGATAATCCCTGAGAGTATACAACTGCGCCGCAATCTGGGTTTCTTTCATTTTCCTCCTTTGACTTTCTGGATGAACAGCGCCATTTTTTCTTTGTTTTTAACGCCGGTCTTTTCTTCCACGCCGCCGGCGACGTCAACCGCAAAAGGCATAACTTTCCGGCAGGCTTCGGCTACGTTCTCGCAGTTGAGCCCCCCAGCCAGAAAGACCGGTTTGCCAAACTCTTTTGCTTTGATTGCCATGTCCCAGGGGAACGGTTGACCGGTTCCGCCGTATAAACCTTCCGCCCTGGCGTCCAGCAGAAAATAGTCCGCATAATCCAGGTATTTCTCCAGCGGTTTCAAATCCTTCTCGGTCGCCAGCCGGAACGCCTTAATAACCGGCCGTCCGGTTATTACCCTGACCTGGGAGCAAAAGCGCGGCGTTTCGTTTCCGTGTAACTGAATTCCGTCTGCGCCGGATTTTTCTACGGCTCGGGCGACCTCCGCTAACGTACTGTTTACGAAGACCAGCACTTTCTTGGCCGTCTTAACCTCTCCGGCCAGTTTCTTTAAGTCCTTCAACGGCACACAGCGGGGGCTTTTCGGGTAGAGGTTGAAGCCGACAAAATCCGCCTTCAACTCTTCAGCCCACCATACCTCTTCCGGACGCTTCAACCCGCAAAACTTTATTTTAACCATTGCTGATGTCATTGCGGGTCCCCCTCACCTTTATCCTCTCCCCGTCGGGGAGAGGGATGGGTGAGGGGTCACCGCGGCCAGCGAAGCAGTAAACTTTTTGGCTGCGTCCAGGTAATTCCTGCCTGCTTTTTCAATGCAGTCCAGGAGCGCGCTGCCTACGATTACGCCGTCCACAAAAGGCAGAACTTCTTTTGCCTGCGAAGCGTTGCTGACGCCGAACCCGAGACAGACCGGTTTTTTGGTGTAGCGCCGGATTTGCGTAATTTTGGCCCGGATATCTTTTGGTAATGATTTTCTGACTCCGGTTACTCCGGTCACGGAAACATAATAGATGAAAGGGCAACTCGCCTTGGTGACCAGTTTTATTCTTTCCGGTGTGCTGGTCGGCGCCAGGAGAAAAATCAGTCCGATTTCGGCTTTTCGGGTTAAACGGAGCAGTTCTTGCGCTTCATCCGGCGGCAGGTCTGCGCAGATGATTCCGTCAACTTCTTTTTTTTTGCAGTCAGCGACAAATCTATCCAGACCGTAGGACAGAATCGGATTATAATATCCCATCAGGATAATCGGTACCCGGCTCTTTTTCCTGATTCGGGAGACGGTCCGGAAAATCTTGGTTAGGTTGGTTCCGGAGGCGAGCGCGGCCGCGCTGGTTCGTTGGATGGTAACGCCATCGGCAACCGGGTCGGAGAACGGCACGCCCAATTCAATGATGTCGGCGCCGGCTCTTTCCAGTTCCGGCACCAGTTTTTCGGTGGCGGCCAGGCTTGGATATCCGGCGGTCAGATAGAGAATAAGCGCCTTCTTATTCTCTTTTTTAAGTTGTTTAAGTTTTTCTTCAATTCTATTCATTTTCAACCCTTAAAACTTCCTCCAAATCCTTATCTCCTCTTCCCGAGAGGCACATTATCACCATCTGCCCGGCAAATTCTTTTTTGCTTTTTAGCAGGTAAGCCAGGCTGTGAGAAGATTCCAGGGCCGGGATGATTCCTTCAACCTCGGAAAGGAGATGGAAAGCGGCAAGCGCTTCTTTATCGGTAACCGAGACGTATTTCGCCCGGCGGTTTTCCTTATAGAAACTGTGTTCCGGGCCGACGCCCGGGTAATCCAGTCCGGCTGCAACGGAATGGGCTATCTTAATCTGACCGTCTTTGTCCTGGAGCAGATAACTGTAGGTTCCGTGCAGGACGCCGGGACGTCCGGCGCCAAGGGCGGCCGCGTGTTTTCCGCTTGAGATTCCCATTCCGGCCGCTTCCACGCCGATAAATTTGACCTTGTCCCGGAGGAAAGGATAAAAGAGACCGATGCTGTTGCTGCCGCCGCCTACGCAGGCAACCAGGGTGTCTGGCAACCGCTTTTCCGCTTTCAAAATCTGTTTGCGGGATTCTTGACCGATGACCGATTGGAAATCGCGGACGATGGTTGGAAAAGGATGGGGACCGGCTGCGGTTCCGAAAAGATAATAGGTGCTGCGGACGTTGGTTACCCAGTCGCGCAGCGCTTCGTTGATGGCGTCTTTCAGGGTTTGGCTTCCGCTTTCGACCGGAATTACCTCGGCGCCGCAGAGCCGCATCCGGTAGACGTTTGATTTCTGTCGTTCCACGTCAACCTTACCCATGAAGATGGCACACTTCAGGTTCAGGAGCGCGCAGGCGATGGCGGTGGCGACTCCGTGCTGGCCGGCTCCGGTTTCGGCGATGACGCGGGTTTTACCCATCATCTTGGCCAGCAGGGCCTGGCCCAGGGTATTGTTAATCTTGTGGGCGCCGGAGTGAAGGAGGTCTTCCCGTTTCAGGTAGAGTTTAAAGTTCAGGCGGTTGGAAATGTTTTGCGCGTGGTAAAGCGGGGTGGGACGGCCGGCATAATTGGCGAGCAGGTCATTAAGCCGGGCTTTGAACTCCCGGCTGCGGCCGATGGTGCGGTACGCTTCTTCAACTTCGGAAAGGGCCGGGACCAGTGTTTCCGGGACAAAACGTCCGCCGAATTTGCCGAAATATCCCTTATTCTTTCGCAGCCCCTTGCGCATTCTATAAAGAATACCATTTTCCAGTCCTTTTATTCAAGCAGGCGGGGAATGTTATTCGAGCAGTTTTTTCAGGTAGCTCACGTCTTTTTTCAGGACTTCTTTTTGGTTGGCCGGTTCAAATTTCCCGAGGCTTTCATCTTCTATCGTCAGCGGACCGTCGTAACCGGTTTCTTTTAAGATCCGGATTACCCGGCCGTGGTCAAGGTCACCCTCGTAAATCGGGCTGACGTATTTTCCGTATTCCCAGCCGATTTCCCGTTGTTGGTTCCTGGTCTCCTCCGGATAGCGGAT
>JAHJUB010000135.1 GCA_018829455.1 Candidatus Omnitrophota bacterium | reverse complement strand
CCTGGCCCGGGGTCTGGCCGTCATTCCCAAAAATCACTGGGAAGAGGACTTACCGCGGATAATCCGGGAGCATCAGGTGCAACTGTTAGTGGTAGGCATACCCAAAACCCTTGATAACCAGGAGGGTTCCCAGGTCAAAATAATACTCGGGTTTATGGAGAAACTGCGGGAAGTCACCGGGTGCTCGGTGACCAGGTGGGACGAAAGGTTGAGCAGTAAATTAGCGGAACGCTATCTTCTTTCCGCGGATCTTTCCCGGCAGAAAAGAAAAACCATCATTAACCGTCTTTCCGCCCAGATAATTTTGCAGGATTATCTTGATTATCAGCGTCCGCCTTCTTATCCCCAAAAAGAAGCGGAAGAAATGTAATATTAAATTATGCCGGAATTACCGGAAGTTGAAACCATTCGCCGACAATTAGTTAAAGACATAGTCGGTAAAAGAATCCAGGCCGTAAAAATCCTGGTTCCCAAACTGATTAAAGAAACCTCCCCGGTTCTTTTCCGACGGAAGATTATCGGCAAGGAAATTGCTAATATCCGACGCAGAGGTAAATACCTCATTTTTGACCTTAAACCTCATTTGTATCTTCAAGTACACCTTAAACTTTCCGGACAACTCCTCTACTCTTCCGGATCGGAGCCCAAGATTGATCATCACGTCCTTTTCCTGTTTCAGGACGGCTCCCGGCTTTATTACCATGACCTGCGGCGTTTCGGCGGGTTTACCTTGTGCCGCGAAGACCCGGAACCATTATTAAATTTAGGTCCGGAACCTTTGTCGCCCGCTTTTACCTTTGAATGTTGGAAACAGATCATTCTGGGGAAAAACGGCCGCATTAAAACGTTTCTCCTTGACCAGCAGAGGATAGCCGGTCTGGGCAATATTTATGCGACTGAGGCGCTTTTCCGGGCCGGTATTCACCCGGACCGGCGGGTTTCAACTTTACAACCGGACGAAACAAAAAAACTCTATCAGGCGATAAAGTCAATATTGAAGAAAGCGCTTAAGGCGGGCGGGACCTCAATCCAGGATTACGTGAAACCGGACGGCCGCCACGGAAATTTCCAAAAGAGTCTTTTTGTTTATCGGCGAAAAGGACAGCCGTGCCTCTGTTGCGGAAATTTAATCAAAGTCCAAAAAGACGGAAGCCGCTCCACCTATTTCTGCCCTGTCTGTCAGCGATGAAAATACAAAACAAGATTTTAGAATATGTCACCGAGCACTCCCTGATTAAAAAAGGCGACCGGGTGCTCCTGGCGCTTTCCGGAGGCCCGGACTCAGTCTGTCTTTTCCATCTTTTGCGGGTATTGCAAACCCGCTTGAAATTCAGTATCTTTACCGGACATTTTAACCACGGACTCCGGCCGCTTTCCGAAAATGATTCTGTTTTTTGCCGGGAACTCTCCGCCAAATACCGCATTCCGTTTCTGGCGGGAAAGGGTTCTTTGAAACCGGGCACAACTGAGGATACTTCCCGCAAAGCGCGCTATGATTTTTTACGAAAAACCGCTGACCATTTTTCCTGTCACTCCATTGCAACCGGCCACCAGTTGGATGACCAGGCGGAAACAATCCTTTTACACCTTGTTCGCGGAACAGGATTGCAGGGTCTTTCCGGAATAAGACCCTGTCGTCCGGTTTTAAGCGGTTCCAAAATCAATCTCATCCGGCCCATGCTTTTCGTAAGCCGAGTTGAGATATCCGGATTTCTCGCGGAAAACGATTACCGGTTTGTCAGCGATGCGACCAACCTGGACCCGAAATTCCAGCGCAACAAAATTCGGCTGGAACTATTGCCGTTACTGGCGGAGTATAATCCTAATATTAAAGGAACGCTTTTTCGGATGGCGGAGATATTGAACGCCGACTACCGGCACATATCCGACCAGGCCGATGATTTTTTAAAATCCCGCTGTCTTTTTGAAAATGTAGGGGAGGGGCTGCGCCCCCTCCCGAAAAAGGATAAGAAAACCGGGAGGTATCGTCTCCCCCTCAAGGAATTTTCGTCTCTTTCTTTTTCCCTGCAACGCGAGATTCTGCGCCAGGCGCTCAGCAGCTTAATGGCTACGCCCTACCGGGTTAGTTACGAAGAGGTTGAATACCTGCGGCGCTTCTTTCTTTCCGGCCGGAGTCGGAAGATTCGTATTTCCAATAATCTCCAGGCGGCGCGGTCCAGAGAATCCCTGGTTTTATCTAAAATGTCATCCTGAGCTGAATTTGCGAAGGATATCAAACCTTGAAACGGGATTGCCACGCTGGGAAACGCTCGCAATGACACCCCTACCCTTTATAAAAAGCCAGGAAGGCCCGGTAGGTGCAGTAAAGGTCGCCCTTATGGCTCACCTCGTAAGGCGAATGCATTGACAGCAAAGCCGGCCCGATATCAATGGTTTCAATATTCTGACGGGCCAGATATTTTGCCACGGTTCCGCCGCCGCCTTTGTCAATCTTTCCCAATTCTCCGGTCTGCCAGATTACCCTGTGTTTTTCAAAAAGACGCCGCAGGTAAGCCACGTATTCGGCGCCGGCTTCGCTGCTTCCGAATTTTCCGCCGTGCCCGGTATATTTAGTTACAACCGTGCCGTAACCTAACCGGGGGGCATTTTGCGCCTCGGTTACCTCCCGGTAGCTCGGGTCAAGGCCGGCGTTTACGTCTGCGCTGATGGCGTATGATTTTACGAGCGAACGGGCCAGTTCCGTTTCCGTAATTCCGGCTAACTGACAGAGGAAAAGACTTAAAAATCCGGATTGGGCGCTGCTGATTCCTTCGCTGCCAATCTCTTCTTTGTCAACCATCAGGCAGACGCTGGTATATTCCGGTTTGTCACCTGCTTCCAGAAAGGCCTGAAAGGAAGCGTAGGCGCAGATGCGGTCATCCTGTCCGTAGCCCAGGATGAGACTACGGTCCAAACCCAATTCCCGGGCCGGGCCGGCCGGCACCGCGGCCAGTTCCGCGCTGATTAAATCCTCTTCTTTTATCCCGTAAGTCTGGTAGAGTAACCTTAAAACCGCTTCCTTAACGCGGTTTTTGGCTGACTCCCCCTCCTTGCCTTTTTTCTTCGGGACCGGCAGAGAAGCGATTAAAAGATTTAACGACTCGCCGTCCACTGCTTCCGACATCTTCTTTTCCATCTGGTCTTTAGCCAGATGCGGCAACAGGTCGGTAACGGTCAGGACCGGTTCGTTCTCCTTTTCACCGATCACAATTTCCTTTTTGACGCCGCTCTTGAGAACTACGACGCCATGCAGACTTAACGGTTTGGTCACCCACTGGTATTTTTTAATACCGCCGTAATAGTGGGTTTTCAAAAAACTCAAGCCCTCTTCGTCAATCAACGGTTGGGGCTTAAGGTCAAGCCGCGGCGCATCAATATGAGAAATGATGATGCGGACACCGTCCCGAATGGGACGTTTTCCCGTAATTGCCAGGGCCAATGCGGAAGACCGATTGGCCAGGTATACCTTTTTGCTTTTTCGAGATTCGCTCAGTTCGGAAAAACCTTTCTTTTCCGCCTCCTTTCTTACCCAGACCACCGCTTCTTTCTCGGTTTTTACTTCGGAAATAAACCGACGATAACCCGAAGCAAAATCAAAAGCCGCGCCTTTTTCTGCATCCGAAAAAACGTCCCAGACCAGTTTTCTTTCGTAGGTCAATTTTTCTTTTGCCATTGTCCGCCTCCTAAGTAAATTAAACCGCCGATGATGCTATTTAAAATAGAAAAACCGAATATAATTAAAGATAGGGCAAAAGCATTTTCCCGGCCCATCTGGCCCTGGAAAAAGAAAAGGTAGCCACCTTCCCGAACGCCGAGGCCGCCCAGTGAGGGAACCGCGGCAAAGGCCCAGATCAGGGGAATGGAAACAAAGAAGGAACTCAGGGGCACCGGCGCTTTTAAGCTGAGAGCAATCAGATAATTCGCGCCGATTATGAGTAGTTGACAGCCGAAAGAAACGAGGAGCGCTTGCAGCAAAAACGAGGGGTTTTGCAGATAGTTGTGCAATTTGTAATAGAAGCGGCGGACCGATTCCGTTGATTTCCCCCAGGTATGAAAAAAAATAATTTTCCCGAAAACCTTGCCCAGACCGGGCCAGGCGGCGAGAAGAAGTAAAAAGAGAATGGCTAGATAGATAACGGTAATCATATGGACGGCGGGTTTGGGCAGGTGCGGAAAAAAAAGAACCGCAACAAAACCCATCGTCATTATGGAAATGGTCCCAATCAGCCGGTCCATCAGGATGGAGATGCCCAGGTCCAGTTTCTTTTCCCGGCCTTTCAGCAAATAATATCCCTTTATGACATCCCCCCCGGCGCCGGTGGGGAGAAAATTATTGAAAAACATACCGATGAAGGTCAGGCGCAACAAAAAAGGGAAAGAGAGTTTATTGTTTAAGGTAACAATTTTCCAGCGCCAGGCTATCATCACCGCTGAAATAAGAGAAAAGACGGCGGCGAGCAAGAGAAATCCCTTACCGGTATTCCGTATAATTTCCGGAAAGCCGCTGATATCAACCAGCGGGAAAACCGGCGATATGATTTTTGCGGCCGGCGCAACCATTAAAAAAATAAACAGGCTGCTTACCACCACGCGAACTACCGTAAAAACGGAACGTTTCATAATGATGTCACCCGCGTTTAATGCAATGCTTTCTGTTTACGTAGTGCGAGGCTTTCAGACGCCCCCTTTCCAGAGCTTTGGAAAGGGAACCCGTGCTTCTTTTAGCGACCCTGAAAGGGTCGCGCTACGTAAAACTATAACGTTTGACGTACACTCCCTTTTTGCTTGAGAATGTTTTATTTTACCACGTTTACGATAGGCGGAGGAACTGGTGGACCGGTGGAATAAGACGGGTGGTCGGCAAAATCTTAAAAGCAGTCTGAAAAAGATGCATCAATTTTTGACCGCTTATTTCCGGTCGTCCGCTCCGGTCCAACGCCGGTTGGATTATCAGGGGTGTCTTTGAGTTAATCTTACGCACCAGTTTTGCGGCGTAATTTATTTCTCCGGAATCGGCGCTGTTTGTCACCACAACCTTGACGAAGATTTGACCTGGGATGCGCTGACATTCCTGCAGAAAATGACGGTGTGCGCACCACTGAGCCGCCTGCTCGGTTGCGCTCGGAATCTTCAGGTCCATGGCAACAAAATCGAGATATTTCCCAATTTTTTTTAATTCTTCCGGCAAGGTTCCGTTGGTTTCCAGATATACCGGAATTTTTCGTCGCTTTAAAAGCGGCAGGAACCCGGTTAAAAAATCACCTTGCAGTAATGGTTCACCGCCGGTTATAGAGACGGAATGAATGGCTCCTTTTTTCTCCACGATTGTTAGAATGCGCTTAAGGAGGCGGGGACCGGTTAACTTTTTTACGTTTGGCGACCCTGAAAGGGTCGCACTACGTGGCAGGTCGCAATACCGGCAGGACAGGTTGCAGCCGGCGAATCGAATAAATACCTGGGGATAGCCGATAAAGACCCCCTCCCCTTGAATGGAGAAGAACAGTTTATTTATTTTAGCGGTGTGCATAAAGGGTCTTTTATCCCGGCTTCCGCAAAGCCCCGGCTGCGCAATAAACAACTGTCGCATTTTCCGCATGGTTTTTTTCGGCCCGCGTAACAGGACCAGGTAAAGCGGAAAGGAACCTTTAGTTTTTTCCCCAGGCGGACGATGTTGGCTTTGGAGAGATAGATTAACGGTGTAATAATCTGAATCCGCTGGCCTTCACAACCGGCTCTGGTGCCGACCTGGGCGAGGCGGTTCAGGAGGCGGTAAAACTGGGGCCGACAGTCAGGGTATCCGGAAAAATCAACGCTGTTGGTTCCGATTAAGACCAGGGAAGCGTTAACCGATTCCGCGTAAGAAAAGGCGAAGGCGAGGAAAATAAGGTTTCGACCCGGAACATAGGTTGAAGGGATTGACCCGCCGATATCTTTCTCCGAAGAGACCTGCGGCAAGGGACAACTTTTGTCAATAAGACTGCTGCCCTTCCAGGGCAAACTGAGCCGGATAACCTTTAAGTTTAATTCATTAAGACCGGCTATCTTTCTGGCGGCGCACAATTCTTTTTTACCGTGACGCTGTCCGTAGTCAAAGGCAAGCGGAAATATTTGGTAACGTCGCTTCTTTGCCCAGTAAAGAACCGTGGTGGAATCAAGACCGCCGGATAAAAGGACTACCGCCTTCTTCATCATCGTTTAAGGGTCTGAATAGACCGCTTTGGTTTTTTCGGATTCCCAGACCGCAACCGATTCCACCTTTACCTTCTTTTTCGGAATCAGAGATCGCGCGGAATCATGAATATACCGGGCGATATTCTCTGAGGAAGGATTGGATTTTTGAAAATACGGATGTTCGTTTAAAAAAGTGTGGTCCAGTTTTCGCAGAATACCTTTCAGCATCTGTTTGACTTCGCCAAAATCAATTGCCAGGCCTGTTTTATCAATCTTTTTCGCCGAGAGCGTTATGGTTACCTTCCAGTTATGGCCGTGAAGGTGTTCGCATTTCCCCTGGTAACCACGCAACTGATGGGCGGCGCTGAAAGTATCCGTGACTTCGATCAGGTAAGGCATAAAATTCCTCGGGACGCAGATATACGCAGAAACCGCAGGATACTGCTAAATAATAATTATCAAAAGTAATTCTATAAAGTAATCTTTAATCTGTATCTGTAATTATCTGTGAAAATCTGCGTCCAATGATTTAAGTCTGTGTTCCTTCTTTTTTAATTTTAGTATTATCCCGGCGTAAAGAAGGTCATCCGGATAAGTAATTTTGATATTGGCGCGTTCGCCTTCGATAATTTGCACCGGGAAACCGGCGGCCTCGGCCAGCGCGGCATCATCCGTGCCGACTGTCCCGAAGCGTTTTGCTTGCCGGTAAGCGGTTAGAATAACTTCCCGCGGAAAGACCTGGGGTGTTTGGACCGCATAAAAATGCCGGCGGTCAAGTGTGCGCAAGACACACCCGCCCTTCACTTCTTTGAGTGTATCGGAAACCGGCAGGACCGGAATAGTGGCCATTGTTTTTCCCACGGCGATTAATTGCACTACCTTATCTTTGGAAATCAGAGGGCGAGCGGCATCGTGAATCAGAACGGTCCGGGCTGTAAGGGGGAGCGCTTCCAGACCGTTGAATACCGATTCCTGCCGAATGGCGCCGCCAACCACTATTTCTTTGACTTTACTTAAACCGCAGCGGGTAACCAGAGCAGCGGCGTCGGACATCCTTTCTCGGGAAACCACCAGGATTACGGAAGAAATTTCCGTTATCTCTTCAAACAAGGATAGACTGTAAAAGACGATTGGCCGGCCGTTCAACTTGATAAACGGTTTATCTGCGCCAGCCGCCAGTCGTTCGCCCTTGCCTGCGGCCACGATGATTGCAGTTACCATTTTTCAGGTCCCTAAGGCTCTTTCTGGAACGAGGCGTTTTCGAAACGGGTGTATTCTTTAATGAAGGTGAGGTCAAAGGCGCCGGTAGGTCCGTTGCGCTGCTTAGCTACAATCAGTTTTGCCTTTCCTTCGTTTTCCTCGGTTGGTTTATACTGCTCTTCGCGAATCAGGAGAAGGACCACGTCCGCATCCTGTTCAATAGAACCGCTTTCCCGCAGGTCCGAAAGCCGGGGCTGGTGTTCTTCCCTCATCTCCACCGCCCGCGACAACTGGGAAAGCGCCACCACGGGAACGTTCAATTCTTTGGCTAGATTTTTCAAGCCGGACGAAATTTCGGTAATTTCCTGCTGACGGTTCTCAACTCTGCCCCGCCCCCTGATTAACTGAAGGTAATCAACAAAAACAATTTTGATCTTTTCTTTGGCAACCAGCCGCCGCGCCCTTGCCCTGATTTCCAGAACGGAAAGTCCGGGCGTGTCATCAATGTAAAGCGGCGATTCGCTTAATCTGCCTCCGGCTGAAGTGAGCCGCGGCCAATCCGGTTCTTTGGTAAATCCACTTCGCAAACTGCGGATATTTACCCGAGCTTCGGAACAAATCATCCGCTGCACCAGTTGATCGCGGCTCATCTCCAGACTGAAGAAAAGCGCCGGGACCTTCTTATCCACTACCAGAAAACGGGCTACCGAACAGGCCAGAGAAGTTTTACCCATTGACGGCCGGGAGGCAAGCACGACCAGGTCGGAATTTTGAAACCCGCCCGTAATCTTGTCCAACTCTTCCAGGCCGGTGCCCAGACCGGTGAGATGTTCGCGGTTCTCGTAAAGTTTGGTCAGGGTTTCAAAACTCTGGTTTACCAGTTGGCGAATGGGAATGATGTCCTGTTTCTGCCTTTCCGAAATCTGAAAAATTGTCTTTTCGGAGTCGTCAAGGAGGTCGTCCACGTCCTCGGCCATCTGGTAACTTTTGGAAATGATTTTAGAACAACCGTCAATCAGGGAGCGGCGAATGAAATGTTCCTCGGTTATTCTGATATACTGGCCGATATTGGATGGGGTAGGAACCAGGTCAATCAGTCCGGCCAGATAGGCCGGACCGCCCAATTCTTTCAGGATGTTTTCCCGGTTCAGAAGGTCGGTGAGGGTTACCAGGTCGCAGGGCTGATTTGCTTCAAAAAGTTTGCAGATTGCCTCAAAAATGCGGCTATTCGCTTTTTTGTAGAAGTAACCGGTTCGTACCTGTTCAATGGCCAGAAGGCGCGCTTCTTCCGAAAGGAGCATCGCGCCTAAAAGCGCCATCTCCGCTTCCAGGTTGTGGGGTGGAACGCGCTCTTCCAGTAAATTAAGGGTTTCTCTCGGACCGGTGCTATCCACTGTTCTTCACAACCCAAACGGTTATGGTGCTTTCCACCTCAGAACTGAGTCGTACCGGCACCTTATAAACGCCTAACTGTTTGATCGGTTCCTCTATTTTAATTGCTTTTGCTTCCAGTTCGATTTGATATTCTGCGGCCAGAGCGGTTACGATGTCACGTTCGCTGACTGAACCGTACAACTGCTCCTCGCTTCCAACCGTGACCTGCAGCGTAAGGGAAACATCCTTAAGTTTACTTGCCAGTTCCAGTTGCGTCCGGTGTTCCTTTACGGTCCGGCGCTCGTTGGCCTGGTGTTCCTCTGCCACTTGCTTTTCCGCTGCTTTTGAAGCCGGGTAAGCCAGTTTCCGGGGCAAAAGAAAATTACGGGCAAATCCACCCGTCACTTCTTTTAAATCTCCGGCTTCACCTAAATTCGCAACTCCGGTTCTCAAGATTACTTTCATTATTGCTCCTTTTAAATTTTATTAAAATATTTTCATCTGTAGTTGCCGAGCTTGCTCGGCGCGGTTAAACGAGCCAACCAAGGTTGGCAACTACAAATAATACCGAGGTATTGTTTGGAATGGGAGATAGCCCCTACCAATTTCTACCTCACGATATAACCCATATTCCGCAAACAAATTCGCGGATTTTTTCCTTAATCCGTTGTCTATCAAAGGGTTCCGTTAGTTTTTCAACCCTTAAACTCCGAT